>JBAZWE010000020.1:0-26537 GCA_041660545.1 Thermoleophilia bacterium | reverse complement strand
GGACTCGGGGGCTACTTAAACGGCACGCCGCGTGAGACCGGTTTCGATATCTCGGTGGCTTCTGAAGTCATGGCGATCCTGGCGCTGGCGACCGACCTCAAGGATCTCCGCGAGCGCATGGGCCGCATAGTCTTTGCCTATGACCGCGACGGCAAGCCGCTGACAGCCGAGGATATCGGCGCCGCCGGCGCCATGACGGTTCTAATGAAGGACGCGCTCAAGCCGAATCTGATCCAGACCTTGGAGCACGGCCCGGTATTCATGCACGCGGGTCCCTTCGCCAACATCGCTCATGGCAACAACTCCGTGTTATCGACCAAAATCGCTCTCAAGCTGGCCGATTACGTGGTCACCGAGTCAGGTTTTGGCGCCGATCTGGGCGCGGAGAAATTCATGGACATCACATGCCGCTACGGAGGTTTTGCCGCCAGTTGTGTCAACATCACAGCCACGATCCGGGCATTGAAAATGCACGGTTTCGGCCGCATGCAGGATCGTTCCGAACTGGAGAAGGAAGATCTTAAGATGCTCGAAAAAGGCTGCGCCAACTTGCAGAAGCAGATCGAGAACATGAAGCTGTTCGGTATCCCAGTAGTGGTGACGGTCAACCGTTTCGCTTCCGACACCGACGCCGAGGTCGAGCTGGTGCATAAGAAAGCTCTGGAGTTCGGTGCAGAGGCCTGCAACCCGATCACCGTACACGCCAACGGCGGCGACGGCGCCATCGAGGCGGCCAACGCTGTGGTCGATGCTTGTGAGCGGCCCAGCAACTTCCAGTTCCTCTATCCTGACGAGGCTTCAATCAAGGAGAAGATCGAGACCATCGCGACCAAGGTCTATGGGGCCGACGGTGTCGATTACATGCCCGAGGCCGAGGAGAAGATCAAGAAGTTCACTGAGGCCGGCTATGACAAGCTGCCGGTCTGCATGGCAAAGACGCATCTGTCACTTTCTCACGATCCGAACTTAAAGAACCGGCCCACGGGCTTCAGGGTGCCGATCCGAGATATCCGGCCGAGCATCGGCGCCGGTTTTCTCTATCCGATCCTGGGTGCGATGAGCACCATGCCGGGCTTATCGGCACGCCCGGCAGCGGTGGACGTTGACATCGATGTTGAAACGGGCAGGATTATCGGCCTGTTCTAAGGTAAATGTCTGAAATACGATGATTAAAGGGGCACGATTGATTCGTGCCCCTTTTTGTTGTCCGGGGATTGAAAATATGGGATTATCCCCGATTTCTTCGCAATATTCTTGTAAGTGACACATAATGGAACAAATAATGTATAATATTGTCTGATTATGTTTCAAAACGCTAATTTATCAAATCTTCTCGACGGCATTCCCCATGCCGTAGTACTTGTGGATAAAAACCTGAGCGTAAGCAGAATGAATCGCAGGGCAGAGGCGCTTACCGGCAGAAATAATGACGAAGCCGCCGGGATTCCAGCAGATTTTATATTGCGAACCAGCCTTCATCCTTTTCCCGATTACTTTAAGCCCGTTCTTCAGGAACGCCAGATCGTTGCACATGAGGGCGACGTTCTGGATCGTAACAGGAAAATCGTTTCCGTGAGGTTCTCGATCTCGCCGATAGAGAGCAATTCCGATGACCTTCTGGGAGCCATGGTTATTCTCGAGGATCTATCCCTGGCTCCCTACCTGCAGGAAAAAGGTGCCGGTTCCGACGGGTTTGACGGCATCGTCAGTCTCAACCAGAAAATGCAGGAAGTAGGCGAGCAGATCCCTGTTTTTGCCGGCACCGATGCATCGGTGCTGATTGAGGGGGAGACTGGAACAGGTAAGGGTTTTGTCGCCGAGAAGATACACCATGCATCAAAGAGGTCCGGATATCCTTTCATCAAGGTCAATTGTGGAGCGCTGCCTGAACCGCTGCTCGAATCCGAACTCTTTGGACATGTGCGCGGCGCTTTTCCCGGCGCGGAGAATAACAAACCGGGCATGTTCCGTCTCGCCGACCGCGGTACGATCCTCTTTACCGAGATCGGAGACTTGCCTCTCACCCTACAGGTGAAATTGCTGACCGTTCTCGACGATGGCGAGTTCTTCTCACTTGGAAGTACCAGGAAGGTCGCGATGAAGGCCCGCATAATCGCCGCAACCGGGCGTGATCTAAAAGAGATGGTGCGTGAGGGCCGCTTCCGTGAAGATCTTTACTATCGTCTGAATGTTCTTCGTCTTCGACTTCCGCCGCTCAGGGAGAGAGTGGAGGATATTCCTTTATTGATAGATAATTTTGTCAAATTGTTCTCATCCGGGAATCTGGCGCCACATTTCGACAAGGATGCCAGGAGCGTTTTACTGGATTACTCATTTCCGGGAAATGTCCGGGAACTGCGCAACATAGTGGAGCATGCGATCACGCTCAGTCATGGCGAGACCATGAAACGCGAGCATCTGCCCGAATATCTACTGCGGGGGAGTGAGGAAGACAAATATGCCTCGATATGGGGACGCGGACAAAAAACGGATGCCAGTGATGCATATGGTGACGGCAGAAACAGGAGTACAAAATGGGACGACGTCGAAAAAGAGATGATTATCGAGGCTTTGCGAAAAAGCAGGGGCAAGCGTAGCGAGGCGGCGAAAATGCTCGGCTGGGCGCGTAGCACCCTATACAGGAAACTCAAGCACCATGGCATCTGATTTGAAAGGTACGGCATCAAGCTCAGAAAGCCGCCCGACGGCGGCCAGTGAAGGATATCAGGCATGAAAGTACTTATAGCTGTTTCAAGGGATGACATAGCGCCCAGGTTCGACCTGACCGTAGAAGTGGTAATTATCGATGTGGACGATGGCGTTGTTTTTCCCGAGCCGCGCGAGCTGCTGTTATCCGAGCCATCGGGCGACGAGCTTTGTGCCCTGGCGGTTAATGAAGCGGTTGATCTTGTTGTTTGCGGAGGTATCGACGAAGTTCATTATGAGTATCTTATGTGGAAAAAAATCACGCTCATTGACGGGGTCGTCGGTCCTTACCGGGAAGCTCTGAAATTACTCGCCGACGGGCTGCTTGCGCCCAATGCGATCGTGCGCGCGGCCGCGCAATAAAGGAAGATTCAAGTTGACGATACTTTCGAGGATATCCCATTTTTTAAAAACCGACGAGCCGAGCGGTACTTTAAGCAGGGAACAGCGATACTCGTATCTGCACAGGCTCTTTATAGCCGCGGCTTTCGTGGCGGTCGTCATGCCGCTTGTCGTCATTACGACTTTAAGTTTTTATCAATACCGGAACCTTCTTGGCAGCGAGTCCAGCGACAAGTTGAACGTGGACGCGCTCAGCGCGAAACAGTCCTTCGAATTTCACATCCAGGAGACTCTGTCAACGATGGTCGTCGTGGCGCAGGGATACAGTTACGGCGAGTTGTTCGATCAGCAGGCTCTCGACACCCTGTTTATTCGATTGAGGAACGAGTATGGATGGGTGGTTGATCTGGGTACTCTCGACCAGACAGGAGTCCAGCGCGCCTACGTGGGTCCTTACCCTTTCCAGGGGATTAACTATTCAGACCAGGAATGGTTCCAGAACGCCTATTCGCGAAAAACCTATATCAGCGATATTTTCACGGGATACCGGGGTGTTCCCCATTTTGTCGTCACCGTGACCAACGGCGCGCCCGCGACCGATCGGTACTGGATGCTGCGGTCGAGTATCGATGCCGAGCACCTTGCGAACTATATCACCACGATCAATACCGACGCATCTACGGACATGTTCCTCGTCGGCGCGGACGGTATTCTTAAAACGCAGTCAGCCAACCATGGGAAGATAGGCGATGTGTACAACGGTGACCTTTCGGCGACTGGCAATAAGATTACCGTTCAGGAAAGAAACGATGATGATTCTCCCGTACTTGTAGCATCCACCAAGCTCGATGGCATGCCCTGGATCCTCGTCGTCGAAAGGAGAGGCACTACTTTCGGCCAGAAATGGAATGATTTCAGGATGCAATTCATTGCGATCGTTTTTATCAGCGCTTTGGTAGCGCTCTATATAATCTTCCGGGTCACGAGGTTGATGGTGTCTATGATAAGGAAGGCCGACGAGCGCCGCGATGAGATACTCGCCGAAGCGCAGCAGACTGCAAGGCTGGCGTCAGTCGGACAGCTCGCCGCCGGCGTTGCGCATGAGATAAATAATCCGCTGGCGATAATCAATGAGAAAATCGGCTTGCTCCGCGACCTGACAATGGCTTCCGGGGAATTTGAGCAGCGTGATAAGTTTATAAGGCTGACCGATAGCGCGAGCGCGGCAGTCACACGCTGCAAGGACATCACGCACAGGTTGCTCGGATTCGCGCGCCGGATGGATGTGGAAAAAGAATCGCTCCGCATTAATGATGTCATAAGGGATGTCGTGAGTTTTGTTGAGAAGGAAGCCCTTTTCAGGGACATAAAGCTGGAGCTGTTGCTGGATGACACTATTCCTGCGATTCAGAGCGATCGCGGACAGCTGCAGCAGATATTCCTCAACATCATCAACAACGCGATCGACGCGGTTGAAAAAGACGGAACAGTGACCGTCAAGTCATTCTTGAAAAATCCGAGGCGCGTACAGGTGAACATCACGGACACGGGCCCCGGCATTCCGAATAATGTGATCAAGCATCTGTTCGAACCGTTTTTCACTACCAAGATAAGGAGTGAGACGAGCGGCACAGGGCTTGGCCTGTCCATCACTTATGGTCTTGTGAAAAAGCTCTGTGGACGCATAAGTGTTGAGAGCCCGCCTGATGCAGGCGCGACGTTTATAGTTGAATTTCCAATTGATTGTGATCTGGAGGGATAACTAGGGATGAGTAAGATAAATGTATTGCTTGTAGATGATGAAATGGAGTTCGCCGAAACCCTGGCGGAGCGCTTACGGATGCGCTCCATCGATGTAAAGGTGGCAAGCCGGGCGGATGAGGCTCTGACAATCCTCGATTCCGGTTTGCAGCCCGATGTGGTTTTGCTCGATATCAAGATGCCCGGCATAGATGGCATGGAGGCATTAAGAGAGATCAAGGCCAGGGATCCATTGATCGAAGCGATTCTACTGACGGGGCACGGCGCGGCCGCCAGCAGTATCGAGGGCATGAAAAGCGGAGCATTCGATTATCTGATGAAACCGGTAGATATCTCGGAGCTTATCGTAAAGATCGAGCAGGCTGTCGCAAAAAAGAGAGCCGTCGATCAGGAGAGCGGCGGGGGAAGCGGGTCATGAACATAAGCGACGACCTTTTTCGCCAGGGTCAGATCGCGTTCAATGGCAGGATAATCGCCGATGCAACTCATGAAATCCAGAATCACTTTGCCGTAATCAAGGAATACAGCGGCCTGATTGCAGATCTGCTGCAGACGAAGCAGAGGGTGATCAATCGCACCAATAAACGTTGCGCCCAAATAACAAAAAGTATCAACGAAAGGGCGGACAGGGCGGCACAGATGGTGGATGCGCTCAACGGTTTCGCTCATAGGGGAGACGTCTCTGTAAGACGGTTTAAAGTGAACGAGGCAGCTGCGGAACTGACGGTGCTGCTGCAACGACATGCCGCACTCAGGAGAGTAGCCCTCGATCTGGACGCCGGGACGGAGACACCGGTAGTCACCAATGATGCATCCGTCCTGCAGTACCTTCTCTTCAGCCTGATCACACCATTGCTCGACGCCATGGAGGAAAATGGGAGCATTGCTCAGCATATTTCCACGGAAACGAGTGGGACGGCGATGATAAATATCGTTGCTGACGGTAAGATGAACGGATCTCCGGAGCAGGACCTGATATCGAGCAAGGCCGTGGACAAGTGTCTCGAAAAGCTGGCTGCCGGTATTTCCATGAACACCGAAAGCGGCGATCATCTTCAAATCTTGTTGAACATCCCCTCTGTAGCAGTCGCGTAGATCCTCATCCGAAGCATTTGAAAGCAGCCGGCCGGCTTCTGCTGAACCTCTCTGTTTATCACCACCAGCCTATCTGTCACCCTCTTCAAACACGCCCTCATATGTATCATTATGTTTCATAATGGTTCTATTGCAGAGCCATAAGTAGAAAAACTACCTCAAAATAGCTCATAATTCTTGATTTTTTTCCATTTATGGGATAAATTTGCGTTACAAATAATGAAAAAGGTTTCATAATGTCTTAAAATGTCTTTTTGATACAGCCAGTAGATGACATTGATGTCCGGATTAGTGAAAGGAGGCAGGAGGATACTTTTTATCAAAAGAAAGCGAGGACTGGTCTGATGATGAAAAAGAAAGACAAAATCAAAGTGTTACTGGTTGACGACGAGGAAGAGTTTGTAAAGACACTGTCCGAACGTCTGCAGATGCGGGATGTTGACAGTGAAACTGCTTTCGATGGCGAGCAGGCGATCGAGCTGGTCTCCGAGGATGAGCCTGACGTTCTGGTGCTCGATTTAAAGATGCCCGGCATACATGGGCTTGACGTGCTGCGCTGGATCAAGAATTTTCATCCAGAAGTGCAGGTGATCATCATGACCGGTCACGGCACTGAGCATGATGAGGAGAAAGCAAGGGAGCTGGGAGCTTTCGATTACCTGAAAAAGCCCGTTGAAACCGACAGCCTGGTGCAAAAGATAAAAGTTGCCTACAAGACACATTTCGAAGATGCGATGTCGGCGGTTGCTTTCGCTGAAAGCGGAGAGTTTGACACTGCGACTGACATCATGCGCGGAGAAGGTCCCGGCGGCACTGACACGGCATCGTCAAAGCAAGAAAAAAACAAAAAACACAATAACTGACAAATGGCCGGAATCAAACTGCTGCTTGTCGATGATGAGGCGGACTTTGTCAAAGCAATGTCCGAGAGACTGCGAATGCGTGATCTTATGGGTCACACGGCTTTGAGTGGAGCCGAGGCGCTGGAGTTCGTCGAGGACGAGGAGCCGGATGTGATGGTGCTGGACCTCAAGATGCCGGGTATCGACGGCATGGAGGTGCTGCGCAGGGTCAGGAGCAAATATCCTGGCATTCAGGTCATTATCCACACAGGTCTTGGTAATGACCTTGATGAAGCCGAGGCGTGGAGCCTGGGCGTTTTTGATTACCTGAAGAAACCGGTTGACATCGATCTGCTGGTAGAGCGAATCAAGGCCGCATATTTACAGAAAAATGAAACAGATTATTCATGACATAGCCACCAATTGCAGGGTGGTATATCAACAGGCAGAACGAACAGACAAAAGAAAGACAGACTGATAATTAGCCGGATCTTAAATCCCGGGTTCGGTCATGCTGGTCGGCAAAAGAAGCGGACACCGCTTTTTCGCGGTTTTCCGTATCTGAAAAAATTTATCGCTAACGCGGTCAATGAAAAAGACAGCAAAATGAAAATGTATACAGCGACAATCGAAAAAGAAGCGCTGGAACCTCGATCGAGGAGCGCCTACTACACAAGGCAAAAGCTGATCTTTATCCTGGTTATGGTCCTGGTATCCGTTATTCCCCTGATCGGGATCAGTTTCTTCTCTTTCCAGTACTACAAAAATTCTTCGATTGAAAAAACGTCCGCGGAGCTGTCGAGCCTGGCTGACAGCCGCAAAGAGATAATCGAACTGTTTCTCGCGGATCAGAACAACTATCTTGGCGACCTCATGAACCTGTATCCGCCTGAGTATCTCAGCGATCAGGCTAATCTCGAGCGCCTGTTCAACGCGACAAACCGTAGCGGTGTGATCACGGACCTCGGCGTAATCGACCAGAACGGTACGCATCGCGCTTACGTCGGTCCCTACCGGCAACAGCTGTCAGACAAGAATTATGCCCAGGTTGACTGGTTCTCCGGGGTCATGCAGAACGGTAATTACACGAGCGATATATTCAGCGGCTTTAGAGGAGTGCCCCATTTTGTCGTAGCGGTTGCCAATCCTGAGAAAACATTGATATTGAGAGCCACGGTGGATTCGGACATGTTTAATTCCCTTCTGGCGCGGGCTGAGGTTGGTCAGGACGGGGACGCGTATATCCTCAATAAAAAGGGGGAAGCACAGACGCCCAGCCGTCTGGATGATCCGCAGACGCCGTCCGCGCTGGAAAATATTTCCAGCGGCACTTCGGTTTACCGGACTGAGGACTACATCTATACCGCGACAAGCATGAATAACGGAGCCTGGGTCCTCGTAATGAAAGAGAACATAAATAATTCCCTGACTGAATTTTACAGCGCAAGAAACAAGGCAGTGATCCTCATTCTGCTGGCAATAGTCCTGATTACTTCAGTTGCATCAGTGATCACCTCATCGATCATCAACAGGATCAAGTTGGCTGACCAGCAGAGAACCGAGCTCACCAACAGGATGCGTAATGTCGAGAAGATGGCGCTTGTCGGCAGGCTGGCGGCCGGAGTCTCGCACGAGATCAACAATCCGCTGCAGATAATCGACAATCAGGCAGGCTGGATCGATGAATTGCTCGAGGATGAGAAGCAGGGCAAACAGGTCGACCGCGAGGAATACGCGGAGGCCGTCAAAAAAATACAGGCCCACGTGAAGCGCGCAAAATCGATAACCCACGGGCTGCTCGGTTTTTCCCGGACAAATGAGGCGACGCGGGTCAGCACAGACATAAACAACCTTCTCAATGAAACGGTTTCCTTTCTCGAAGGCGAAGCAAACAACAACCGGATCACCATCATCAGAAAATTTCGTGAGGACCTGCCCCGGATCACGACCGACCGTTCACAGTTGCAACAGGTTTTCCTCAATATCATCAACAACGCCATCGACGCCATCGGACATGACGGTTCGATCACCGTCACTACTGGCACGACCGGGGAGGATGGTGTCGTGGCCGAGTTCTCCGATACCGGCCCGGGCATGCGCGATGAGGATCGCAGAAAGATCTTTGAACCCTTCTTTTCCACGAAGAAGGGAGAGAACACGGGCCTGGGCCTGTCGATCTCATACAACATCATTCGCAGGCTTGGGGGTGATATCGAAGCGAAAAACCGGGAGCAGGGAGGCAGTATCTTCAAAGTATTTCTGCCGGTCGGAAACGGCGGTAAAGAGACTTAAACCGAACGAATCGAGGTGATTACGAATGGATTCACCAAGCGTACTGGTGGTTGACGATGAAGAAGATTTTGTCAACCTGTTGCTGAAGCGCCTGAAGAGGAAGGGTTTGTATTGCGATGGCGCTTTGAGTCGCGTCGGGGCGATGGCAAAGATGAAAGAACATCGCTTTGATGCGGTGCTGCTCGACATGAAGCTGGCGGACGAGGATGGCAACGACGTGCTGCGGGAGATCAAGCAAACGAGCCCGGGTACACAAGTCATTATTCTGACGGGCTATGCATCCGCCAGTGCGGGGCGGGAAGGACTGGATTGTGGCGCTTCTGATTACCTGATCAAGCCGGTGGAATTCGAGACTCTTTATGAACGGCTGAGCGAAGCATGCCGGGAGAGCATCGCCGCAGCAAAAGGCTGCGCACCGGAAACCTGTCAACCAAACAGTTAGGAGAAAATATGAAATTCATAAAGGGTGTCGGCTTTATGATGGCCATGGGCGCCCGCGCGCATGGCCGATGGGAGATCGAGATGTCGAACCGGATCTTCAGGAGCCGCACGCGGATGATGATCCTGCTGCTGCTCTTTATACCGGTCATAGCCGGCGGTATCGCCTATGCGGACTCGCTGCCGGATGTGATCGGCGGCAAGGAGACTTACGCGCCGGCGTTTTACTCGCTTAAGATCTTCCTGGCTACAATCGGCATCGGTGTCGTGGCGGGCCTGATCACCGGCTGCATCGGCGCCGGCGGCGGTTTCGTCATCACGCCGGCTCTCATGAGCGTCGGCATCAAGGGTATCCTGGCGGTCGGTACCGACCTCTTCCATATCTTTGCCAAGGCGATCATGGGAAGCGTGTTACATAGAAAGCTCGGGAATATATCGTATGTCCTGGCTATAGCTTTCCTGGTGGGTTCGATTGCGGGGTCTACGGCAGGCGGTTTGCTGAACCGGAGCCTGTACGAAGCCAACCCGGTTCTAAGCGATGCTTTCATCACGATCGTTTACGCGGTTATGCTCGGCTTCCTGGGCATTTATGCCATGACTGATTTCTTCAAGTCAAGGAAAAACGCGGCTGAGGCATCCCGCTCGCTCGAGGATCATGAAATGTCCGAGCTTCGCGCCAAGGACGAGATCATGACCGGATTCGCGGAGAAACTGCAGAAAGTGCATATTCCTCCAATGATCAAGTTCGATGAAGGGATAATCCCAGGCGGCCGCAAGATCTCAGCGATATTCGTGGTCATCGTAGGCGCGTTCGTTGGACTCGCGGCGTCGATCATGGGCGTTGGCGGCGGCTTCCTTACCTTTCCGATCTTCGTCTATGCCATGGGCGTCTCTTCGGCGACCACCGTCGGCACCGACATCTTCCAGATCGTCTTCACCGCCGGTTATGCCAGTTTCACACAGTATGCGATCTACGGCTTCGTGTTCTTTACGCTGGCCCTGGGCATGCTGCTCGGTTCCATCGTCGGCGTCCAGGTCGGCTCCCTGGTTACCAAGGTCGTATCCGGTTCCGTCATCAGGGGCTTTTATGCCATCGCGATCATGGCCGGTTTCGTTAACCGCGCCTTCGCCCTGCCTGACAAGCTGACGAAGCTGAAAGTGCTGGATCTGGGCAAGAGCTGGACTGATCTATTCAACAGTATTGGTACGTATGTCTTTTTCATAGTGATCATCATCTTTGCGCTATGGGTATTCAAGGCGTTTCTCACCAATATAAAAGTGCTCAAGGGCGAGGAGGTGCTTTAGATGGCTGTTGCTCATCCAAAAAAGTTCATGCTTGGGCTGGTAATGCTGATCGGGTTCTTCGCTGTTGTGGTGATGCTGTTCATGCCGATCTACGGGACCGCGAATGACGGTAACGGCAAGAACGCGTTCAATGTGCTCGACGGCCTGTACAACTCCGTTTCCAAGGGCTCCTCTGAATTCAATACGGAAGTCGGAGAGAAGATAACTGAATTCAACGGCCAGGAGGTCTCCTTTACGTCGAAGGCCAAGGCGGCGACTACGGACAAGGTAGCCGGAGCGCCTACTCGCGGGGAGATAGCCAAACCGGAAGAGATGGCCAAGCAGATGGTAAAACTGGTCCAGACCGCCGGGGGTGAGGCCAAAGCCAGCGAGAAGGATGGCGCCTGGAGTGTCAAAGTCAGTGGGGACTTCGGCAAGATCCTGGCATCGGCCCTGGAAGATTCCAAGGCGATGTATGATAACGATGGCCAGGCTCTGGTTAAGAAGTACGGCTTCGACGCTGAGAACGCCATGAATGACTGGTGGCTTATGTTCAACTCTCCGCAGACAGACATGAACAAAGAGGGCGGAGAAGCGTTCGAGCAGTCAAAGATGCTCAAGGAGATAAATGAAAAGTCGATAGAGCCGGCTTATAACTACTACACGATACAGGCTGAAAGCCCATCAAGTAAGGCGTTGCCTATCGCGCTGTCGCTGGGCGGGTATGTCCTGTATACGGTGTGGTACGGGTTCTCGCTGCTGTTCATGTTCGAAGGCTGGGGACTCAAACTGGAACACTAATATCCGGGTGCACATCTAGACGGGCCTGGTAACAACAAGCGGCCCCCTCTGAATGCGATATTCGCGATGAAGAGGGGGCCGCTGTTCTGTTAGAGTAATAAAATATGGTGTCAGACATGGGATACACCACAGTAAAAAAGAAAATAAAGGCCTTCTTTTCACCAACCTCTTCTGAGGCCGAAATGGCTGTCCTGCAGGAATCCTTCAGGACCCGCTACCAGAGTTTTCGCGTCCTGCTGACGGCGAATAACACCGCTCTGGAACTGATGGCGGAAATGGAACAGGCGCTGGTTCTTGGACAGCCTTTTGGCATGGCCTTTGTGCGCGGTCATTGCACGGCCGCGTCGGTCAACGTGTATAAGATGATCCAGAGTCTTCAGGTGCTATCAGACGGCAAGTACAACGGATTATTTTCATCATTCAAAGATATTTCAGAAAAGATGGAAGAGATACTGGCACGGCAGCCCGATGTTCCCGAGGGAAAACTTGTCGTCCCCCTGTCACAAGTCGGCAAAGACGACGCGGACCTGGTGGGCGACAAAATGGCAAATCTGGGAGAGGTACGCAACCGCGTCGGACTCAAGGTCCCCGAGGGTTTCGTCATTACCGCCACCGCGACACAGCGCTTCATGCGGGCCAGCGGTCTTCAGGACGAGATCAACAGATTGCTGAAAAAACTGGATATCGACGACCTTGAGAGTCTGTATTCGACCAGCGCCCAGATCCAGAAACTGATCAGCTTCGCTCCGCTCCCAAGGGAGCTGGCCCAGGAGATCGAGGAGCATTACGAACTCTTATATTCAACCGGTCAACCTCACCCGCTTATTTCCATGCGTTCCAGCGCGATGGAGGAAGACAAGAGTAATGTATCCTTCGCCGGCCAATATCGTACTCAGCTCAATATCAGCGAGGATTTTATCCTGCAGACCTACAAAGACATCGTTGCGAGCAAGTACCAGAGCCAGGCTATTATCTACCGCAACCAGCGAGGATTCCGGCATCAGGATGTGATCATGTGCGTCGGCTGCATGACCATGGTGGATGCCGTGGTCAGTGGCGTCATGTTTTCACGATCGCCACGAAATCCCCGCAGCAGCTGGGTGGAGATAAACGCCGCTCATGGATTGGCAAGCCAGGTCGTGGTCGGTAGCGTCGATACGGATTTCTACAAGGTCGAGCGGGAAAGCCCGAACAAGGCGATGCAGCAGGATGTCGCTGGTGGCAGTCCGCTGCTGTCCATTGACAGATTGAGAATACTGGCACAAATCGCCGTGCGGCTTGAAGAACATTTCGGTGTGCCTCAGGACATAGAATGGTCCTTTGACCGAAACGGGGATGTCATAATTTTACAGAGTCGGCCTCTGGCGCAACCGGGAGAAACGGAAAGTGAGACCGATGAGCAGATGTCAGTGGGCCATGATGACTCAGTCCTGCTCTCGGGGGGATTGACCGCCAGCGCGGGAGTTGCCTCAGGGCCGGTGTTTGTCGTCCGCTCGAATGTGGACCTGCTCGAGTTTCCCATTGGAGCTGTTCTGGTTGTGGAACATTCCCTGCCGGAATGGGCCACGCTGCTGAATCGCGCTGTCGCTGTTGTCAGCGAGAAGGGACACGTCGCTACTCATCTTGCTATCGTTGCCCGGGAGTTCGGCATACCGGCGATTTTTGGTTTGTCAGATGCCGTCCGCAAGCTGGAAAATGGTGTTGTGGTCACAGTGGATGCCACCGGACGTTTTGTCTACAGCGGCCGCAACGAGGAGATCCTAAAGAGGAAAGTTTCGCGTCCAAACCTGATGGCCGACAGCCCTGTTTACCTGCTCCTGTCGGAGATCATGTCTCTTGTGACGCCACTTAACCTGACCGATCCGGGTTCGCCATATTTCAAATCCAGCTACTGCAAGACACTGCATGATGTGACCCGTTTCTGTCACGAAAAAGCGGTGACCGAGATGTTCTCTTTCGGAGAAAAAGCCCGGTACGATGCCAGGTCCGCCAAGCAGCTGGGAGGGGATATTCCCTTCCAATGGTGGGTAATAGATCTGGACGATGGTTTTCGTGAAGGATTTGATACGCATGGAAAATACGTACATATGCAGGATATTGTCTCCGAACCGATGCTGGCGATCTGGGAGGGTATGACGGCAAAACCATGGCAGGGTCCGCCGCCTCTAAGTATAAAGGGATTCGGCTCGGTGCTCTTTAGATCGACGATGAATCCCAGTCTGGAACCATCGGTTGGGACCTCGATGGGTATGAAGAACTATTTCCTCATATCAAAAAATTTCTGCAATCTCAGCATGCGGCTGGGATATCATTTCACCCTCGCGGAGGCATATCTCGGATCCCACCTGACTGAAAATTACGTCAGCTTTCAGTTCAGAGGCGGAGCCGCGGACAGGAGCCGCCGCTTCGTTAGGGTTTTTCTGCTCAAGGACATCCTCGAGCACTTCGGTTTCCGGGTTGAAGTAAAACACGACGCTCTTACCGCGCGCATCGAAAAGAAGGAAAAGGAAAAATTAATCGAAGGATTAAAGGTGCTCGGATATCTACTGATTCACACCAGGCAGATTGACATGGCGATGGGAGAACAGGATAAGGTAGATCAATACAGGCAAACGATCACATCGGATCTGGAAAGCATCTTGTCTCCGGATTCCATGGTGGGGTAAGGAAATGGCATGGAGAAGAAAATAAATATACTACTGATTGACGACGAAGAAGATTTTCTGGAGATCACTGCCAAGAGACTGGCCAGGCGCGGGTATGAAGTGAGGACCGCTTTAAGCTGCGGCGAGGGAATCAGTGAGTTTGAATCAGGCCCGGTGGATGTGGTTGTGCTCGATGTGATGCTTCCGGATAAGGATGGAATACAATGTCTTAAGGAAATTAAGATGCTTTTTCCCTCCACGGCGGTGATATTGTTGACGGGCCACGCTTCAATGGAAGCCGGCCTTGAGTGCATGGACAGCGGGGCAAGCGACTATTGTCTGAAGCCGGTGGAGTTCGACGATCTCGTCGACAGGATCGAGATTGTGTATAGGGATATGAAAAGCCAGGGTTCATGCTCATCTTGAACCCTCCTTTGGCATTCCGCATCTTTATATAAACAAGAAATACAATGACTGAAGAAAATACACATACAATCACATTCCAGCCCGGAGACATCGTCTGCGATGGCGTTCCACACGAAGCCAACCTGCTGCGGGTGGCGCTTCTGGAAGGCGTGCATATCAACGCCTCCTGCGGCGGCACCGGCGCATGCGGCAAGTGCAGGGTACAGATCATGGAGGGCGAGTTTGAGGGTGGCAAGTCCGCCAAACTCTCCGACGAGGATTACAAGGCAGGCCTGCGTCTGGCATGCCGGGTTAAGGTAATGGGCGACCTTACGGTCGCCATTCCCGAGGAATCCCGCATGGGCGATGCCGTCGCGCTCACCCATGCGCGGCGTCCGGGCCCGGGACGCGTTCTCACGGCGCAGGATCTCGAGGAACTGGTTGCCGGATGGAAGGTCGATCCGGTAGTCAAAAAATACGCGTTGAAGCTGGAGCCGCCGGACGCCGCGAATAATATCAACGACCTCGATCGCTTAAAGCTTGCCCTCAAGGTTCAGCATGGCATCGCTGACGTATCCGTGGATTTCCATGTCGTGCGCGACCTGCCGTTGGTGCTCCGCCTCGAGGACTGGCTGGTGACGGTAACTCTGGTGGAGAGGCAAAAAGGGCCTAAGGTCATCCAGGTCGTACCCGGTGACCGGACCGCAGAAGATTATTCAATCGTCCTCGATATAGGGACTACCAGCATCTACGCTCAACTTCTCGATCTCAAGGAAGGAAAAACGGTCGCGGAGGCTTCGGAGTACAACGGCCAGATCAGTTACGGTGACGATGTGATCACACGCATCGTCTATTCACAGAAAGCGGGCGGCCGGAAGATGCTTCAGGAGGCCGTGGTTCAGACCATCAGCTCTGTGATCGAAAAGGTCCTGGAAAAAGGCGGGGTAGACCGTTGCAAGGTGTCGCACATGGTTGCGGCTGGCAACACGGTCATGACACATCTATTGACAGGTGTCAATCCAAAACACATCCGTATCGCTCCCTATATACCGGCTGCGACTTTTCTGCCGCCGGTGCGCGCGGATCACCTTGGCATCGATGTTTGCGACCATGTATTCCTATACACATTCCCCTGTGTGTCAAGTTATGTCGGCGGCGATATAGTCAGCGGCATCATCGGCTCCGGCGTCTTCCAGACCGACAAGGTAACTCTTTATATAGACATTGGTACGAACGGAGAAGCGGTGGTCGGCAACAGGGAATGGCTGGTTGCGACTTCATGTTCGGCAGGTCCGGCATTCGAGGGCGGTGGCATCGAGCACGGTATGCGGGCCACCCGTGGCGCCATCGAGGCGGTCCAGATCGATCCGAACACCGGCGAACCTCACATTCTGACTATCGGTGGAAAGAAGGCTCTGGGCATCTGCGGCTCCGGCATAATCGACACCATAGCGGAGTTGCTGGAAGCTGGAATCATCGGACAGAACGGCAAGTTCAGGGAAGTGAAGGAAGGCGATTGGTTGAGGCGAAATGCCGACGGCCTCTGGGAGTATGTGCTGGTACGCGCAGAATATACTGCAACGGGCCAGGATATCGTGATCACCGAGCCTGACATCGATAATCTCATGCGGGCCAAGGGCGCCATATTCGCCGGCATAACGACCCTGCTCAACAGCGTGGGCATGGACCTTGAAGCGGTGGAGCAGGTTTACGTAGCCGGCGGTTTCGGCAAGTATCTGCAGGTTGACAGGGCCGCGGCTATCGGCCTCTTCCCGGAGCTGGATCCGGAGCGCTTTACTTTCGTCGGCAACGGATCCCTGCTCGGCGCGCGACTGGTATCGTTCTCAAAGGACATGCAGCAGTCGGCTGAAGAGGTCGCCCGCACGATGACCAACATCGAGCTTTCGGACAACCAGTTCTTCATGGATGAATACATGGCCTCGCTGTTCTTCCCACATACGAATATGAAGTGGTTCCCGCGGATGGAAAAAATTCTGAACCAGCTGGGGGAATCATGACCAGTATCGCCGTAGCCGGCAAGGGTGGTACCGGTAAAACCACTATTGCCTCTCTGGCGGTGCGATATCTTGTGAAAAAGGGCGAGACCCCCGTGCTGGTCGTGGACGCCGATCCAAATTCCAACGTGGGGCAGACCCTTGGCATTGAAGTGCCGATCACCGTCGGTTCAGCACGCGAACAGGGTTTTGCCGGAAACCGCGACATACCCAGCGGCATGACCAAGGATCAGTTTGTGGAATACAAGATGCAGGAAGCTCTTGCCGAGGGCGAAGGCTTCGATCTACTGACAATGGGCCGGCCCGAGGGTGCCGGCTGTTACTGTTTTGCAAACAACATCATCCGGCGATACATGGATGGATTGTCCGCGGACTACCGCCATGTCATCATGGACAACGAAGCCGGGCTCGAGCATCTCTCCCGGCGCACTACACGCCGGACCGATGTGCTGCTGGTAATCTCAGACGCCGGTATGCGCGGGCTCATGGCCGCCCATCGTGTGCTGGAGCTGGCCGACGAGATGAAACTCGATGTAGGTGAGAAGATGTTCGTCCTCAACCGCGCGACTCCTGAAAGTGCCAGGGCGTTGCAACCGGAGATAGAGCGTTTGCAGTTGCCGCTCGTTGCAACGTTGCCTGAGGACCCGGGTCTGTTTGAAGCGGAAGTCGCCGGCGTCTCGCTCCTGGATCTCGATGATTCCTCGCCGTCCATTGGCGGCGCGACCCCTCTTTTTGATAAGATTTTCGCCACCGTCTGAGGCGGCTTTTAAAAGCTGGGACTTCACAGGGCATAATCTGGTTAATAGCGGACTGACAATCGCGCCGGGTTATGCAGGAAAAGACGAGCGGCAAATTTCAGCGAAAGGATTATCCATGGCTGCAAAAATCATAGATGGCAAACAGATCTCGGCGGATATCCGCGCCGAGCTGGCTGAAGAAGTGAAGAAGATCGAGTCCAAGCACGGAATCACGCCAGGACTTGCGGTTGTGCTGGTAGGCGAGGATCCGGCATCCCAGGTATATGTGAACAACAAGGAGAAGGCTTGTCTGGAGATCGGCTTCAATTCGATCAAGCATATCCTTCCGGCCGAGACTACGGAAGCCGAACTGCTGGCGCTGGTAGAGCGGCTCAACAAACAGGATGATGTACACGGCTTGCTGGTGCAACTGCCACTACCTGGCCATATCGACGAGGAGCGGGTGATCCTCGCCATCGACCCTGATAAGGACGTTGACGGATTTCATCCGACAAGCGTGGGCAGGTTGGCAATCGGATTGCCCGGCTTTGTGTCCTGCACACCGGCGGGAGTGATCGAGCTCCTCAAGCGCAGCGGCACCGAGCTGGAGGGCGCTAACGCAGTCGTGGTCGGCAGGAGCAATAACGTCGGCAAGCCGGCGGCTTTGCTTCTTCTTGGCGAGAACTGCACTGTCACGATCTGTCATTCCAGGACAAAAGATCTTGGCGCGGTCACCAGGAGTGCTGATGTGCTGGTAGCCGCGGTGGGAGTACCCGAGCTGATCAAGGGGGACATGGTAAAAGAGGGCGCGACTGTAATCGACGTAGGGATACACCGTACTAATAATGGCCTTGTCGGGGACGTGGATTTCGAAGCCGCAAGCAAAAAGGCGCGCGCAATCACCCCGGTTCCCGGCGGAGTCGGCCCGATGACCATCGCCATGCTGATGAGAAATACACTTAAGGCCGCGGAAATCTGGCGAGGAGTATCTGGTAGCTGAGCGCGTCGTTCTTTCTGGCAGGAACAGTACGCCGGCGGGACTAAAAGGTACTTCGGCAAGGTGTCATGCTTAAAAACTAAAAAAATGTTTTTCGACAGGGCGGCCGGTGTGCCGCCCTGATTATTGGGCAGGACTGTTGAATATGTTTGAGAATACGGATGGAGTGATAAATTTTCGGAGACTTTTCCCGCCGGCACACCGGCGGGAGCGCATATCGTGCAGCTGATGGCGCTCGGTGATTCTGATCCATACTGTCTGACGTTCACGGTGCAAAGCTTACAGCAGGATGCCTATTCGGCTGCAACGCGGGCCGCAATGCCGTCCACGGGGATCATATTGGCTCTGCCGGTGGTGGGGCTGTTTGCGGGCGGTGCGGGAGCATTGATGCTCAGGAGGCGCCGGTCATAGACACGTAAGCCTTATGGTGGTTTACGCGTATCGGGCGGGCATGACTGACTGATGAGCGCGGGGCGCGGCCTTCGGCCGCGCCCCTTAAACCCTCTCTTTTTCGAAATCCGTGTAATACCGGAAATCGGAAATATCTAATCAGACGTACAGGACGTTCTCTGCGTCCGGATCGTTAGACCATTCATCGGCTTTAGCCTGCGTCATCGCTTCAGGTAGGAGATGACTTCATCTCCAGGATTGGGGAGCCCGGCGATCTTCCAGGCTTTCAGCGGATCGATAAATTCCTCGTTGACGCACTCTTTCGGCTGATGGACGTTCTTGCAGATGGTGTTAAGCACGGGGAACGAGTTGTAGTTGATAAAATATGAGCGCATAAAGCGGATAACATCCATCATCGGTGCGGTGAGTTCGCCGACGCCCATATTTTCAGCCAGTCCCCTGGCTATATTCTCATTCCACTCTTCGCTGTCTTCAAGATATCCATCATCGTCGAGGCTGATATTGCTCCCGGCATATTTGATAACCTTCATGTGAATCATCTCCTTCAAAACAGGCCGGATGGCCTGGCTTAAAACCACTGACTTTTCAGGCGACGCCCGCTTCCTGTTCGAGGTCCTTTATGTACTGTGCGACCAGTACGCCCAGATAGATGCACTGCTGTCCGTCCATGCACATGTCCGCATCGTTTTTGTTCAGGTACGCGTGACGGCTGTGGTCGCCTTTGACAAAACCGATCACCCATGCATTTTTATCTTCATCAAAACTCATTCTTAAGGCGATCTTGTTCTTCATAAGCTCCGGGTACATCTCATAAAGTTTGTCCTCGAGCGCTACCTGTGTGTAGCCCATTTTTCCTCCTCATTCGGGTTGAATTACTTTGACCGGCCAAAACAAACAGCCGGTCTTATTGAGTGCTTCTTATAAAGATATCCAATAACGGTC
This sequence comes from Thermoleophilia bacterium, assembly GCA_041660545.1. Taxonomy (GTDB): domain Bacteria; phylum Actinomycetota; class Thermoleophilia; order BMS3ABIN01; family BMS3ABIN01; genus JBAZWE01. The sequence goes on along the minus strand of JBAZWE010000020.1, from coordinate 6,824 downwards.
CATATTAAGCATGCAAATATAAGCAACCTGACCGCATTACATACGGGGGTATTATTGGCGTCAACCATACATGTGTGTCTTCAGGCGATATTGGTCATTTCCCGCTATATTGAAATCTTGTTGACGCCCGGCGCTTTGCGATGGTATTATCCTTCCTTACCGTACGCTTGTGAAACAAAGAACTAAGTACGGACATGTTGAGGCGCGACCATTTTCTCCCGTCCTGGGTGAATCGGGTTTTGTGTTCTCGATAAAGGTCCGAGTTCGCGATGGTATGCGCGCTCGAACCTTTCATTTTTTACGGGCTAAGGGCGGACCCAGACATTCGAGTCTGGCCACTGCCTTCCCGGGAATCCTATTGAAAGAGAGGGTTGCCTTGTCATTCGAACCACCAATTGAAAAGTGCAAGGGAAGTATCCGCGAGGTAATCATTGGGGCTGACAAAAAAGTAGGAGGCGAAACGACCTTTCCGTTCCATCTCTGGGAAGGCGACATGCCTAATCCTCCCATGATAGCCATGGAAGTCTATGATGAACCCCAGCCGGAATGGCCTGAGACCGTGCGCAAGGTCTACGAGGGCGTAATGAATGATCCCGTGGCCTGGGCGAAGAAATGTCAGGATGAGTTTTCCGCGGATGCCATATGTCTGCAACTTCGCAGCACCGATCCAAACGGCAGCGACGCGTCGCCGGATTCGGCGGCCCAGACCGTCAAAAAAGTCATCGAAGGCGTGAACATCCCCGTTGTCGTCTATGGTTGTGGTACTCCTGACAAGGACGCGGAAACTCTCAAGAAGGTTGCTGAAATGCTGCCCGATGAGAACGTTCCTCTCGGCCCGGTCGAGGAGGCCAATCACAGGCTCATCGGCGCCGCGGCCATGGGCTACAAGAAGCCCGTAGTCGGTTTTACGTCGATGGACGTCAACCTCGCCAAACAGCTTAACGTGCTCCTGACTCAGCTGGGTGTGCCTGAGGATAAAATCATCATAGATCCGACGACCGGGGCACTGGGATACGGACTTGAGTATTGCTATTCTATTATGGAGAGGGACCGGCTTGCGGCGCTCATGCAGAACGACGGCAAGATGCAGATGCCGATCCTGAATAACATGGCACCTGAAACCTGGAAGGCGAAGGAATCCAGGGTCAGCGAGGAAGAAGAACCTACCTACGGAAACGTGGAAACCCGGGGCATCCTCTGGGAGGCTATTACCGCTACAACCCTTCTGCTCGCTGGTACCGATATCCTGGTCATGCGTCATCCGGATGCTGTCAAACTTGTGCGGACGGCAATCGAAGGTTTACAGGCACAATCGAAGGAGAAAGTTGCGTCATGAGTGATTCAGAAGAAACCAAAGATAAAAAGAAAAAGGCTGAGCCACACGCCAAAAGTATAGATCCGGCTGCCTTGGAGATGATCGCCAAGGCCGAGGCCGCGGGAATCAGCACCGTTTTTTCCCGCGTGGACGAGATGAAGGCATGCCCGATCGGCTCGGCAGGCTCCTGCTGTCAGCTGTGCGCCATGGGTCCCTGCCGTCTGGTCGGCAAGAACGCAGACGAGAAGACCGGCATCTGTGGAGCCACACACGGCACAATCGGTGCCCGCTACATGGTACGCGCCATCGCCGGTGGCGTTGCCGCACACTCCGATCACGGCCGCGATATCGCCCGAACGCTGCTGGCTGTCTCTAAAGGTAATGTGCAGGGCTATTCCGTCAGGGACCCGGAGAAACTGAACGCTGTGGCTGCCCTGATGAAGATTCCCACAGAGGGCCGCGAAATCAATGATATCGCCGGTGAAGTGGCGCAGAAAGCGCTGGATAACTTCAACGGCGTCGTAGACGATGAGCTTACATATGTATCCCGTGCACCACAGAAGCGTCAGGATATCTGGCGCAAGCTCAAGATCATACCGCGCGGTGTCGACCGCGAAGTCGTTGAAAGCATGCACCGCACTCACGTTGGTGTCGATCAGGACGCCGACCATCTGCTCGATCACGGCATGCGCACCTCACTGGCCGACGGTTGGGGTGGCGCCATGCTGGCAACCGACCTCTCCGACGTTCTTTTTGGTACGCCCAAGCCGCTAGTTTCACAGGCAAACCTGGGTGTCCTCAAGGAGGAGGATGTCAACATCATCGTCCACGGGCATGAGCCGACGCTTTCAGAGATGATCGTCGCAGCCGCCCAGGACCCTGAGGTCATCGAGTACGCCAAAAGCAAGGGCGCCAAAGGCATCACCCTCGCAGGTATATGTTGTACCGCCAATGAGGTCCTACAGCGGCATGGAATTCCGCCGGCGGGCAACTTCCTCCATCAGGAGCTGGCGATCATCACCGGCGCCGTCGACGCCATGATCGTCGATGTGCAGTGCGTCATGCAGGCCCTGCAGCCGCTGGCTGAAAAGTTCCATACAAAGCTCATCACCACATCGCCGAAGGCGAAGATCCCGGGCGCCACGCACGTCGAGTTCGAGGAAGAGCGGGCTCTCGACATCGCCAAGGACATCGTCAAAATGGGCATCGACAATTACGTCAACCGCGGCGAAGTCACAATCCCGCAGTACACAGGCGACATGGTTGCAGGCTTCTCTCATGAGTACATCAACTACATGCTGGGCGGGCGTTACCGCGCCTCCTTCCGGCCGTTGAATGACAACATCATGAACGGCAAGATCCAGGGTGCGGTAGCCATAGTCGGCTGTAATAATCCGCGTGTGACCCAGGACGAAAGCATCACCTACCTGGTGCGCGAGCTGATCAAGAACGACATCCTGGTCGTCCAGACCGGTTGCGCCGCGCATGCCCGGGCCAAATACGGCCTGCTGGCGCCGGAAACGCTGGAAGAAGCCGGTGACGGGCTGCGCGAGGTATGCGAGACCGTCGGCATGCCGCCGGTGTTGCATCTGGGAAGTTGTGTTGATAATTCACGCATCATGACTATCCTCGCCCAGGTGGTCGAGGAAGGCGGTCTCGGTGACGACATCTCCGACCTGCCGGTCGCTGCCATATGCCCGGAGTACTATTGCGAAAAAGCCCTGGCCATCGGCACTTATGCCGCGGCTTCGGGGGTATACACGGTCTTCGGTGTACGTAATCCGGTAGCAGACTGCAAGGAGGTCGTGGACATCATGTCTAACGGCTGGGAGGAAAAGGTCGGCGGTCAGCTGGTCTTTGAGCCCCAGAAGGAAAAGATACTGGAGATGGTGCTGAACAAGATCCAGGAGAAGAGAGAAGCCCTCGGTATCCACGAGGAAAAAGAACGCGTCCTGCTTGACATGGCCGCCCGGCGAGAGCTGTAGGAGGAGAGTATGAGCAAACTAATAGCAACATCTGTAATCGCCGGAGCCCATCAGTTTGTCTCCGAGGCTGAGGAAGCCCTGGAAAAGGCGATCGATACGGTCGGCCCCGAAGCTGTAATCGAACTCCCAAACACCGGTTTTTATCTGCCGGTCATTTATGGACTTACCGGAATCAAGGTCGAGAAGGTGAAAGACATGGAGCAGGTGCTTGCGCATGCGCGCGACCTGCTGCCGGACGCCCCGGCCGACAGGCTCTGGACCCCGTATCTGGGTACGACCCTGGACGCCGGCGTCGCTACCCTGTTCTCCTGTGAGATCATCGAATCACTGCGTTACCTGCTGCAGCCCGGTTTTTACACGGAAACAGACGCACCAACAGACGATAACCTCTGGCTGGGCGCGGCTGACGACGTCATCATGCGCGAGCGCGGGGTTGAGTTCGTGGACGGCACCGCACCGGGATTCGCCGCTATCACTGGCGCGGCTCCGGACGTCGAGACCGCCGTCAAGATCGCCCAGCAACTGAAAGAGAAGATGCTCTATATATTCATAGCCGGCAAGCATGACGGCGTCAGTTTTGCCGAGCAGCTGGTCGAAGGTGGCGTTCAGCTGGGCTGGAACACACGCCTGGTACCCTTCAGCCCCCATATCTCCGGACATATATTCTCACTTGGATTCGCCACCCGCGCGGCGCTCGCTTTCGGCGGCGTGCAGCCGGGTGACTATCGCAATGTCCTCAAGTACAACAAGGACCGCGTCTTCGCTTTTGTAATGGCGTTCGCCGAGGTCACAGACAAGAAATACGCGGCGGCCGCCGGCGCGATATCATATGGCTTCCCGACAATCGCCGATTCGGACATCCCGGAGATTCTTCCGACCGGTGTCTGCACATACGAGCATGTCGTCAGCAACGTGCCTCACGATGAGATGGTCGCCAGGGCCATTGAAGTACGCGGCCTGAAAGTCGTGGTCACCGAAGTTCCGGTTCCCGTGTCATATAGTCCCGCTTTCGAGGGAGAGCGCATTCGTAAAGGCGAGTATTGGGTAGAGTTGGCCGGTCCAAAGTCGGCCGGCTGTGAGTTTACCGAGATTGCCGACGACGTCGAGGATGGCAAGGTAACCGTCGTCGGGCCGGAGATCGATGACGTCGAGGAAGGCGCCACGATCCCATTCGCCGTCCATGCCGAAGTTTCAGGACGCAAGATGCAGAAGGACTTCGAACCGATCCTCGAGCGCCAGGGCCACTCGTTCTTCAACGAGGCCGAGGGCGTGCTTCACATGGGCCAGCGTGACACCATCTGGATGCGCATCAGCAAGCGCGCTCACGATGCAGGCTTTAACTTCGAGCATCTGGGCAAGATCATCCACGCCCGCTACCACGCCGATTTTGGCGAAGTGGTGGACAAGGTCCAGGTCACCATATATACAAAACAGGAAGATGTGGAGAAGCTGCTCGAACAGGCGCAGGTTGAATACCAGGAGCGGGACGACCGCCTCGGCAGCCTCACGGACGAGAGCGTCGACACCTTCTATTCCTGCATCCTCTGTCAGAGCTTCGCACCCACGCATGTCTGCGTGATCACCCCGGAGCGCCCCGGCCTGTGTGGTTCTTATAACTGGCTCGACGGCAAGGCCGCCTACGAGATGAATCCCACTGGTGGTAACCAGCCGGTGCCGAAGGGCGAAACCCTTGATGAGGCTCGCGGACAGTGGAGCGGCGTCAACGAATACGTCAAGGAGCACTCCCAGGGTGCGGTCGAGGCGTTCAACACGTACTCGATGCTTGAAAATCCCATGACTTCTTGTGGCTGTTTCGAGGTTATCAGCTGCATCCTGCCGATGTGCAACGGCATCATGACCGTAAACCGCGAGTTTAAGGGCGACACGCCCTCGGGCATGAAGTTCTCGACGCTCGCAGGCTCAGTCGGTGGCGGCGTGCAGAGCCCCGGATTCCTGGGCCATTCCCGTTACTACATGGGTTCGCCCAAGTTCATCTCGGCGGATGGCGGTATCAAGCGTCTCGTCTGGATGCCAAAAGAGCTCAAGGAAGAGATGCGTGATATCCTCCAGAAAGCTGGTGAACTCGCGGGCGTTCCTGACCTTATAGACAAGATCGCTACCGAGGAGAATGGGACCGAGGAATCAGAAGTGCTTGAATATCTGACCAGCGTGGGCCATCCCGCCCTGGAAATGGATCCGATGTTCTAAATCGATTGATTGCGGATGGCGCCGGCATCGAGCAGGCGCCATCTGGATTTTCTGTTTTATAAACTGTTCCTGATGATGGTGAAGGGAGTGTGAGCTGTGGCTCTTAGCGGTCTGCAAATATTCAAGCTGCTTGCCAAGACCAATTGCAAGGAGTGCGGTTTTCCGACTTGTATGGCGTTTGCCATGCAGCTCGCGGCCGGCAAGGCCGAGCTGGACCAGTGTCCGTACGTGACTGACGAGGCAAAGGCGGCTCTCGGCGAGGCCTCGGCTCCGCCCGTCCGCAAGGTGACCGTAGGCGCGGGCGACATGGCCGTGACAGTCGGTGAGGAGACCGTCCTCTACAGACATGAGAAACGCTTCGAGCATATGCCTGGCCTGGGCGTTCTGATCACGGATGAGATGGACGACGCCACGGTCGACGGATTGCTCGACCAGCTCAAGCAGACCGAGTTCAACTATGTGGGCCAGAATCTGCGCCCGCGCGTAGCCGCAATCAGAGCCGCAGACGCCGGAAAGCTGACAGAGCTTGCGGCCAGGGCCGACGCGAAGGCCCAGGCGGCTATCGTGCTCATAAATGACGACGCCGCGGCCCTCAAAGCCGCCGCCGAACCCATCAAGGACAAAAAACCGTTGCTCTATGCCGCTACGGAAACAAATTTCGACGCCGTGGCCGCTGTCGCGAAAGAACTGGGTGTGCCGTTCGCCATCAAGGCCGACAATCTTGACAAACTGGCCAAACTTGGCCAGAAGGCCGTCGATGGTGACTACAAGGAGGTCGTGCTCGATCCATCTTCCAGCTCGCTGGGCGATGTATTGCTCGACCAGACCCTGATCCGCCGTGCGGCGATCAAGAAGACTTTCAGGGCTCTGGGCTTCCCGACGATCGGTTTTCCCTGCAGCATGACGGATGACCCCATGCTCGAAGCGGTTTACGCCTCAGTCTTTATCGCCAAGTACACGGGCTTCGTGATCCTGTCGGACCTCGATCCGGCACGGGTGATGCCGCTTCTTTATCTGAGCCAGAACATCTACACCGATCCGCAGAGGCCGATGCAGATGGATCAGGGCGTATACCCGATCAATGATCCGGGACCGGATTCACCGATACTTGTCACTACCAACTTCTCGCTGACGTACTTCACCGTCTCCTCTGAAGTCGAAGCCAGCAAGGTTCCTGCATGGCTGTGCATCATGGATGTCGAAGGTCAGTCAGTTTTAACCGCCTGGGCGGCCGGCAAGTTCGTCGCCGACGCCATCGCGCCATTCCTCAAGAAGAGCGGCATCGAGGAGAAGGCTCCCCACAAAAAGGTCATCAT
>JBAZWE010000019.1:0-28111 GCA_041660545.1 Thermoleophilia bacterium | reverse complement strand
ATGTTGGGTGGCCGGGTTGAAGATCTCGTAGGCCGACGCTGCCACGAAGTGGTTCACCAAACCAACGACATACCTTCCTTCTGTTTGATGCGGGAGGCCATCGCGACATCAGATACTTCGAGAAGCGAGCAGGAGAACGAAGATGGCTCCACGCTGGAGATTGTCGTGGATGCGGTGTATGACGAGCGGGGCGAATTTACCGGCGCCGTCCATTTTATGCGCGATATAACCGAGGCGAAAAAATTGCGCCAGCAACTGATCCAGTCGGAGAGGATGGTTGCCGTCGGTCAGCTGGTCGCGGGAGTAGCACACGAGATAAACAATCCGTTAACCGGCGTCATGGGTTATGCACAGTTGTTGCAGACTCGCGATATCGACGATCAGGCCAGGCAGGATGCCGAAAGTATAAATAGAGAGGCCGAGAGAGCGTCTCGCATAGTCAGGCACCTACTGTCCTTTGCGCGCAAACATCAGCCCGAACGCAAGGCAGTGGACATCAACTCCATTTTGCGCGAGTCCATGGAACTGAAAGCGTACGAACTTAAAGTGAACAACGTCCTTATGGAAGCGGATCTTGATGCCGGTCTTCCCATGACCACAACCGACCCCCACCAGTTGCAACAGGTTTTTCTCAATATGATCAGCAACGCCGAGCAGGCCATGCTGGCGGACAGTTCATCGGGGCTCTTGAAGATTTCCACGCGGCTGGTCGACGATAAAATCCAGATTGTCTTCGCTGACAACGGCCCCGGTGTACCCGAGGAATTACGCGATCGCATCTTCGAACCATTTTTCACCACCAAAGATGTCGGCAAGGGCACCGGATTGGGACTAAGCATCTGTTATGGCGTCATCGAGGATAACGACGGTCGCATCTGGGTCGAACCGGTAAATGGCCGCGGTGCAAAGATTATTATTGAGCTGCCCGTGGTGGCCACGACAACATTTGAAGAGAAACAGGAAGGTCCGGTAAGCAGAGGACGATTGGGAAAGGTCCTGCTGGTTGATGACGAGGCCGCAATACGGCAGGTGCTAACACAGACCCTCCGGCGGGCGGGGCACGAAGTGGAAACAGCCAATAATGGCGAAGTGGCTTTAAAAATGCTTAAGAAGAAACATTATGACTGCGTGGTAAGCGATGTAAAGATGCCGGGCATGGATGGGCCGAGCTTACACCAGGCGGTCAGAGCAACAGATCCGAAAGCGGCAGGAACATTTATATTTATTTCCGGAGACACGGTCAGCCCGGAGACCAGTTCATATCTCGAAACGGTGGACAATCCTACGTTGGCAAAACCGTTTGAACCCGGGGCCCTGGAGAAGGTTTTACAGAAAATGCTAGCCACTCCGGGAAACGGCGGCGAAAAATAGCATCCGGAAAGCCTGGTGTTCACCCGGGCTGCCAGACCTCACGCCTACGGTACTACATCGATCCTGCCGGTATCGTCCTCGGCCTCCATTACACCGATACGTGAATGGATTATCGTCCCCGCATCTATTAAGGCCTGTTCGAGTTGATCGGCCTTCTCGTCCGGGCATGAGATCAATAGTCCGCCCGATGTTTGCGCATCGGCCAGCATCAGTCGCTCCACTTCGGTGACCATCGGGTCGAAGTTCACAAATTGTTTTACGAAGTCCAGGTTGTTCTTGCTACCACCTGGAACCGCGTTTAAATCAGCGTCTATGAGATCGCGGGCCGCCTGCATTACAGGGACGGCACGGGCGTGAATTTTAGCGCCGACTCCGCTGCCCCGTGTCATTTCTCCCAGGTGGCCCAGCAGTCCATAGCCGGTTACATCCGTGCAGGCGTTAACGCCCACCCGGACCATGGCTTCCGATGCCGCCCTGTTGAGTGTAGCCATGACTTCCACGCCCCGGGCAATGGCAGCCTCGGTAACAGTTCCACGCTTGATGCCGGTTGTAAGGATGCCGACTCCAAGGGGCTTGGTGAGAAACAGCACATCGCCGACCTGGGCGGTCGAGTTATAGACGATTTCGCCAGGCTTAATCACTCCGGTGACGGAGAGGCCGTACTTGGGCTCCTTGTCATCGATGGTATGGCCGCCCACGATATCAACACCCGCTTCGCGGGCTTTGTCACCGCCGCCTCTCATCATCTGGATCAGGATTTCAAGTGGCATGCCGCGGCTATGGAAACCGACAACATTGAGAGCGAACAGCGGTTTTGCTCCCATTGCATATACATCGCTGAGGGCGTTGGCTACTGCGATGGATCCATAGTCATACGGGTCGTCGACGATGGGTGTGAAATAATCCACCGTCTGGATAATGGCAAGATCTTCAGTAATCTGGTAGACGGCACAGTCGTCGCCCGTGTTGATTCCCACCAGCACTTTAGGGTTGGTAATCTTAGGCAATTCCTTGAGCACTGTTTGCAAGTCCGACGGACTTATCTTGCAGGCTCAGCCCGCGCCATGGGTAAGCTGGGTCAGGCGTATCTGTTCAGGTTCAGCCACTGATCAACCTCCTCTCGGCACGGGTTTCGATTATATTACCTCATATAATTGCGCCGCGTTCTATCAATATCCTATCTCGTGCCCAGATCCCAAAACATTCGAAGTGCCGTGACCGCGATAATCGCGGCCAGAATCAGCCGCAACCGCCGCCTGCGGGTATGAACCGAAAGCCGGCCTCCAAGCTGGGCGCCGGCGAGCGCTCCCATCACACAAAAGAGCGCCATACTAAAATCAATCTGGTCAGTGGCCAGCTTTCCCACGGATCCGGCCAGGGCGGCTAGAAAAGTGATGCCTAGCGAGCTGCCGATCGCGGCCCGCGTCGGTATCCTGAGCGCATAGAGCAATACCGGGATAATGATGAATGCACCGGACTGTCCAACCATGCCACCGATGAGTCCGATGAGCAGGGCTGAAAAAACGGCGAGTGGCCGGTTAAATGTCACCTGCGAGGCGGGAGGCTCCATGCCGGGCTCCGTCCTTGGAATCAACATGATCAGCGCTGCGGGGAGGGCGAGAGTGGCGAAAATAGCCAGAAGGACGTCAGCGGAAATATTTTTGGACAGCAGTGCGCCCGCCAGCGATGCTATGGTGATGGCGGTACCCATCCAGAGCACCAGTGGTTGGCTGACATGCTGGAACTTTCGATGGACGATAACACCTGAGCCGGTGGCAAACAGCGATTGGACCATGGTAAGTCCAGCGACTACTTTCATGTTCATGCCATCATAAACGCCCAGGGCCGTTGGGACATATAGAAGAAGGGGCGCCATGATTATGCCGCCGCCGATGCCGAGCCAGCCTGAGAAAAAGCCACCTATCAGGCCAAGTACCAGCAGTGTTATGGCAAGGGATATTGTCACGTTTTAACAGACATGCGCCTCGGCCCGAGGGTAGAACAGCTGCGGCCACCTGGTGCCGGCAGATTGAATCGTTACCCGGTGTGCAGGTTCTGTGCCAGGTACGCAACCTCACTGGAGAGGCCCAGGGCCGAAGTGTAAGCAAGGGCTTCCGTGAGGGTCCGGCCCACAACATAACTGCCGTGGCCGCGGACAACAACCGCCACATGAGTCTGCAGTACCTGAGGCATCTTTTGCGGGGCATCTTCGACAGCGACGACCGGGATCTCCCTGAGGAAGACAGAGCCCTCAAGGTCCTGTGGGGCAATCATATCTGTTTGCAGAGACATTGCAACGGCATATGGCGGGTGGGCGTGGATTACCGCCCCCGCCGGAGTAAACTTGTAAATAAGCTGGTGCAGGCCGAAGTCATTTGACACGTTACTCGTAATGCTGTCAGGTTCTTCCCTCAACGGGACATCGATAAGGTCTCCGGGCATGAGCCGGCCCATCATTGAAAAGTGGGCGGTGATGATCAATCTTCCGGCATGGCGCATGCTCATATTGCCGCCATGGGTTGTAGTCAACTTCTGGCGGATAAGGTCTTCACCCACCTGCTGGAATTCTTCCAACATTCGCTCTTGCATGTCTCCTCCGCTTCCTTGACGTTACTTGTCAGCAGGAGCCTGCCAGCAGCTCCACTGCATGCGTCACGCGTATGTCGAGTCCCTCACGGACAAAACCGTGAGGCGGGTACGGCGGCCGGGACACCGGATTGCGACTAGCCGGCCCCGCCGGCGGCTATTTCTTCGGCCCCGCCCCCCCCGGTCTTAAGCGACGGGTCTTTATGCAAGAAGCTAAAAGATGCCGAATCCCGAACGGCACAAAGACACCTCCGGGGACTCGACGTATTCTACCCCGGGACCGCCGGCAATAATCTCCCAAAGTCCAACAGAAACACACAACTCCCGGCGCAAGTGGCATGGTTCATGCCGGGTAATCCATCGAGGTCTGCAGCCGGCCGATTCCGGCAATGCTTTTTCCCAAGGCGAGACAACGGATATCCGCTCTCGTTTATACGACCGGGGCTTGCTGGTATGATAAAACCCATGTCAGTTGAGATTAGCAAGGGACCCCTCTCAAAGTTAATGCTGCCGGCGATTATCATCCTGGGCGTGGTCCTGCGCCTGTACCGCCTTGGCGGCCAGAGCCTCTGGTTCGACGAAATGTACGCCATCTGGGCCAACCGGCTGCCTGTTGGGGGTCTGATCAGGGAACATCTGGCCTCCGGGCATCCTCCGCTTTACTATCTGGTCATGCGCGTCTGGTTCGCGCTCGGCACGAATGAGTACTGGATTCGCTTATTTTCGGTGCTTGCGGGAGCCGCTACCATCTGGCTTGTCTATCTTGCGGGAAAAGAACTCTACTCACGCAAGGCCGGCCTCTGGGGAGCCGCTTTTACCTCTTTGTCACCGCTGCTTGTATGGTATTCGCGCGCGGCAACTTTCTATTCCTTCATGATCGCCCTGGCAACGCTGTCATTCTACATGCTGGTGAGATGTTCACGCCACGGAGGATGGTTAAACTGGGCCGGTTATACGATCGCGACCGTAGCCGTTTTTTCCACCTATTTTTTTGCCGGGGTGCTGCTGGTTGCGGGGACCGCGGTCTTTCTGCTTCTGCGTAGTCGCGATAACGGGCGACTTGTCCCTTGGCTGGTCTGCACCAGCCTCCTTTGCGCCGCCGCCATAGCTTCTTTTTTTGCCAGCAGGCAGGCGATCTCGGAATCAACTTCGCGCTTACACTTTCCAGGTATGGATGAGCTATTACGGTTGATTTACGGGATTGCGCTGGCGCCTTTTGTATTGTCTGCCGGTCCGCTGGACGAAGCCATGAACTACAAGGGAACGGAAGGGGCGCCCAAGAGTCATCTGCTGGCGCTGTTATTGGTGATCGTTGTCACGGTCGTGATCATGGGCGTTTCTCCCCGGGTTCGGCGCTGGTTCACCATGAAGGAGACGCGGGCTGTTTGTCTTTATGCCGCGATCCTGGTTGCCGGACCACTGGCACTCCAGATTGCCAACCAGGGTCTGCTCTCAGGACGCTTTTATGTCTGGGCGGCGCCTGTTCTGATGCTGCTGGCGGGCGCCGCGGTGGCGGCCATCCCGGGTAAAAAGCAGGTGGTGGCCGGTGTTGCCATCTTGGTTGGGTTAATATTCCTGTCGGGCTGGACATTATCAGGTGGGCATATCGCCAGGGACGCCGACTGGCAAGGCATGTTAGGCATCGTTGCGGATCAGAAGCAGGACCAAGACCGTATGCTCTGTTTCCCGTTGCACAACTGTGTGATGGCGGCCGGATATTATCTTCCCGGTGAAATGTCCATCGTGGGAGGAATGCCTTCCATGACTGATAATAGAGTGTATTTTATGCCCCGTGGCGCCGAGTGGACCGGCTATAGGTCCGGATATTGGGCTGGTACCGGCGCATCACCGCCGCTGGGAGACGGGGATCTGGGCGCGCGGGTTTCCGAGGATCTTGCCGGCGCTGGCAGAGTCTGGCTGGTGGCGGAACCACAGATGCTTCAAAAATATCCAGAGGTCGGGGAGGCGCTGGGTGAAAACTGGACGAACGTCGGGGAGTGGGACTACGGTTACTTCAAGCTGGGGCTTTATGAGCGCCATAACTGAGCGCCGGAACGATTAAGCATATGATCCCGCCGGGTCCGGCGTATGCCGGAGGGGTTCATCTACTCCCGAAGCAGTGCGGCCGCCTCTTCCGGTGGCACGGTGTTTACCCAGACTCCCGCTCCCAGCTCCAGCCCGCCCGCCATGGTCAGACGCGGCAAGATCTCGATATGCCAGTGATAGGGACGGGATTCCCCGTGCAGAGGGTAGGTATGGATCCAGTAATTGAAGGGCGGGTCGCCCAGGCGTTCCTTGTAGCGGCCGAGCAGTCCCGTCATTACCTGGGCCAGCTCTTCGAGGTTCTGGTTTCTTTCGAATGACAGCTGGTGGTTCTTAGGCACTATCCACGATTCGTATGGCAGTCTCGACGCAAACGGGCTGAAGGCCAGGAAGTTTTCCGTTGATGCAATTACCCGGGTGTTTTTTTCCTGCTCCTCGCGGATGACGTCACAGAGAATGCAGCCGACGCGGCCGGGATTGCCAGAGGCGAAACCGTCCATCTCCATATCCACCGAGGGCGGGATGAACGGGAGTCCGAAAAGCTGTGAATGCGAATGCTCCAGGGATGATGCCGCCGCCGCTTTGTGGTTGCGGATGATGTGGACATACGAAGTCCTGCCTTCGTCCTTGAGGGTCTGAATGCGGTCGCGATACATCTCCAGCATTGCCTGGACCTGGTGAGCGCCTATGTCCCACGGGGTCTTGTTATGATCGGGAGTATCGACGATGACCTCGCTTGTGCCAAGCGCCGGGCGCAGGTCCGGTGACATGGCGCGGTCGGCGCCGCCTCCGGGGACGTCGCTGACAAGGATGGGAAATTTGTTCGGCAACGTACGCACTTTCCAGCCGGGTGAATCACATGCTCCCTCGGGACGGTTGGCGCAAATCTCCGGCGGCGTGCGTTCTTCGCGGCCGGGGCAGAAGGGGCATTGATCGTCAGGTTGATCCTTTCCCGGCTCGGGTCCGGGGGCATGCGGGCGTTTTCCGCGGCCGGCCGCCAGGATGACCCACTCCGAAGTAATGGGGTCTCGTCTTAGTTCCGGTTGTACGGGCAGGTCCGGTTGCCCTGTTTTCTCTGTCATCCGGTCTCAGCCCGCCCAGGGTTCGAGGGTCCACTCGCCGGTGCCGGCGTCGAGAGCGATATCGTAGCTTCTCCCGTCATGCGCGTGTACGCGGAAGAGGGTCTTCGTGTGACGTCCTTCCGAAGCCTCGATCTGCCACCGCTTTTTTACCGACAGCACCGTGAGCTTCTTGCCATCGATTTCAAACGAGCGCGGAGACTCGTCCTTCTTGTAACCGGTCCGCGCATGGACGGTGATGGGCCTGCTTTTTGATTTGCCGGTGTCGGCGCCCGCGTCTCTTGCCTTGTCCGGTTGTACATTCTTCTGAATTGACATGGTGGCCTCCCTCGTTTCGGACGAGCCGGTCGAATGGATTTACGTCAACCCGCGGCTGCGTCCCGGTCAGCGAACATTATAACGGGTTATCCCGGCTTGGCACAGGAGCTGGCGGCGCGGGATTCTGACGAATCGCCATCAGCAGCACCAGCATGGCTAAAAGACCCGATCCCGCACCAAAGAAGAACGGTACCCGGGGTCCCGCTGCATCCCACAAAAGGCCGGCGATCAGGCTGGAAAAGAAAGTCAGAACACCTGTGAGCGTGTAATAGGTGCCGAGAGCCGTGCCGACGGCCTTGGGGGGAGCCATGTCGGATACGAAAGCCTTTCCCACGCCTTCCGTCATCGCCATATACAGGCCGTAGATGGTAAAAAGGGGCCAGACAGCTGTTGAGCTCCCGGCCAGGGCGAAGCCCAGATAAACCAGGGAAAAGACAAAGAAACCCGCAGCGATCACACGTCGCCGGCCGATGCGGTCAGATAGCGAGCCCGCCGGCATGGAGAAAGCACTATATACAAGATTGTAGATCACATAGGCCAAGACGGCGGCCAGGGCCGATAGCCCCAGATCCCTGGCTCTGAGGATAATGAAGGCGTCGCTGGAATTGCCGATTGCGAAGATGGCGCTGGCAAGCAGGAACAATTTGAAGCGGCGATCGAATTGAGAAAGCGACAGGCTCGGCAGCCGCCTGTGCGCGTGGTCGCGCTTTTTCTCACGGATGAAGAAAAGACTGATGACGCCGAGGGCGCCGGGAATGGCGGAGAGAAGAAAAATTGTGCGGTAGCGTTCTCCTATTAATGCCAGGGCCGCCAGGGCAAAGAGCGCGCCCAGCGAAGCACCCGCCGTGTCGGCCGCGCGGTGGAAGCCGAAGACACGGCCGCGGGAAGACGGTTCTGACGAATCGGCAATAAGCGCGTCCCGTGGCGCGACGCGAATCCCTTTGCCCAACCGGTCGCCGAACCTCAGGCCGAGGACCATGGGCCAGGCAAAGGCGGCGGCCAGCAGCGGTTTTGCAACGGCGGAGATTCCATAACCGATGATTGTCAGCGGCCTGCGGCGGCGCATGCGGTCCGACAACCATCCGGAGTAGACCTTGAGGATGCTGGCCGTGCTCTCCGCTATCCCTTCGATAAGGCCGACGACAGCGAAAGGGGCGCCGAGTACCGAAGTCAGAAAGAGCGGCACCAGCGGGTAGATGATCTCACTGGAGAGGTCTGTGAGAAAGCTGGTTATCGCCAGGATGAAAACATTGCGGCTGATGCCGGGGATGGGAGATTCCGGGTCGGGATTCTTTTTGGGCGTCATGGAAAGCTCCGGCAAGCCTGTGCCAGTTTGAGTTTATTTCAGAGGTGGCGTCTTTGCATGTTTGAGAATGTGGGACAGTTCATCGATCGCGGTCTTGTCGATCGGCAGCTTCCTGAGCCTGGCGATCGCGGATTTGATGTCATATTTTACCCGCTTGAGTTCGACCTCGCCATTTTCGAGAATGGCATAACTTGCTCTGGATATACCATCCCGCGGTTGGCCGACGCTACCGACATTGACCATGAGCCGGCCGCCGATCTCTTTCATGAAGGGTATATGGGTATGACCGGTGAGTACGATGTCGGCATTCGAAAGCTTGAGTTCGGCGTCTAAGTCCGCATCACTGGTCTCCGGAAAGAGATAGCGGAAGAGGTTGTCACTTGGCGCGCCATGTACGGCACAGACTTTATGATCATCGAGGTCAAGCGTGAGACTGGTCTCGGGCCGTCCAATCCAGTCAATTTGATCACGATCGAGTACCTGCCACATATATTCACGAGTTATCACAGACAGGTGTTTGAAAGCGCCGCCGCAGGCGCAGTCGACCCTGTACGCGACGGCGTTGTCGTGGTTGCCGCGTACACGAATCAGCGGTACGTCGAGCTTTTTGAGGTATTCGATGCAGGCGACAGGATCGGGGCCGTAATCGACTATGTCTCCCAGGCAGATGACAGAGTCGCAAGGTTCGTCAATCGCCATCAGTGCGTCGATATTGGCATGGATGTCGGATATGACGAGCGTTCTCAAGGAGTGGCCTTGCGGTTTGCGTCACATCTGATCACGACTGTGTCAGAGATTTCCACAAGCCCCTTTTCCACCGTCTCGCAGATTTCCGGCAACACGGTGTCAAGCTTTTCTTCCGTATCTACCGCCTCGATTTTGAGGGGCAGATTTGTGGAGAGGTCGAGCATCTTTGATGAATGCAGCACCATGTCGGCGCCGTAACCGCTGACTCCGCGAAAAACGCTCGCACCGGCGATGCCGTTCCGGTGGAGGATGTCGAGCAACACTTCGTAGACGGGCCGGTGGTGAACCTTGTCCTTTTCATCGATATAGATGGTGAGTTTTTTCGCCATGTCGCCGTTTTGCATGTTTTCCTCCTAGAGTGCCCTGGCAAAAACCTCGCCCAGTTTGAGGGCGGCGAAACCGGCCGCCACGCTCAGAATGACATTGAGTGCCGCGTATAGCAGTTCTCCGTCTTTTATAAGACCGCCTGTTTCATATTCAAACGCGGAAAAAGTAGTGTATGCGCCCAGGAACCCGACCACAAGGAACGACCTCCACTGAGGGCTGACCATCGATTTCTCCAGAAATGCCGACATGAGCAGTCCGATGAGGAAACAGCCGCTGATGTTGACTGCCATTGTGCCGAGCGGAAAGCTCCTTCCCCAGCGTTCGCCGATCCAGAGGCCGACTATATACCGGCTGACAGCGCCGGCAAAACCACCAAGACCTATCACCAGATAATTCAACATGTGCTGGTCGCCTTTCTCAAGGAAAATACCCGATTCCTGTTTTAAGCAATCCGGTTTACGCTTTATGCTTTGCCTGGGGACTAAAAAAGCTCCCACAGTTACCTGTAGAAGCCATCAGCTCCCAAGAGAGCGGTTAAAGGCGAGCTTCATCGCCAGATATGGGAAGAAAGATAATCGTTGGATGTGGATGATAGCAGTACCGGCCTGCGTGGGCAAGAAAATCTATTGCTCTGACTGCGTGGCGTAATTGACGATCATCTGGTCGGTCAGCCACTCTACCGGAGCCTTGTCGTCGGTGAGGACGGTGCCTCCGGGTGGAACGTCTACAAGATCCGGCGCCACATCGCGCGCCAGCTGTGCCACTTTCGATGGCATGGCGCCGGTTCTGCTCGCTAAGTCAGTGGCCTGTGTCTGCATTTTCGTAGCCACCACCAGCTGGTTGAACGGTCCCGTCTCGAATGTGTATACAGACGGGAAGACATCACGCATGGTTGCCGCGATGGCATCGGCGACGGCGCTGTCTCCCGGGGTCTTCCCCACGTTAATGATAACGACGCCCCTGTCGCTTAAGTGGTCGGAAACCTCCTGGAAGAACTCCCGGGTTGTCAGGTAGAAAGGGATGTAGGGCTGACGGAATGCATCGACGGCGATCAGGTCCCAGCTCCGGTCGCTGGTCTTAAGATACGGTCGTCCATCGGCCACGTTCAGGGTCAGGTTGGCCTCGTTCATATCGAAGTACTTTTTGCCCGCGGCGACGACATCGGGATCGATCTCAACCCCGTCGATTTTGATGTTCGGGTAGAAATATGACAGTTGTCGGGGAATCGTGCCGGCGGCATTGCCGATGACGAGCGCCGCATCGGGGGATGCTTGGGAGGCGAACCATGGGGCCAGACTGAAATAGTCCCAGTATGCGCCGGTGAGCAGCCGGTCCGGGTTATATATGGAATGTACCGCCCACCCTTCGTTGAGTTTCAAATACCTGGTGCCGTTTTTCTCGGTGACCTGGATATATTGATAGGGAGACTCGGTTTCGAAGATGCTGTCCGGATCCGGTTTGATGGCGCCCTGGGGTATGACAATCCCTGCCAGTATGACAAGCGGAGCTCCGGCGAAAAGCCGGCGGCCCAGGCCGGCCGCGGAAACCGCCGCCAGCGCTCCCGCGAAGACCAGCATCGTGTTCCGGGTCCCGATCCAGGGTATAAGCACGAGCACGGGAAGGAAGGTACCCATGATGCTGCCTACCGTCGAGAGTGCATAAAGACTTCCGGAGACGTTGCCTGCAGTCTCGACTCCGGTTACCCGCAGGCGGATGGCGAATGGGGCCACCATACCCAGAATGGTTACCGGAACGGCAAAGAGTAGCACGGTGACCGCGAACGAGCCGATGAAGGCTCCGGCTGAAATCTGTTCGAGCCCCTTTATGGCCAGCCCCATTATCGGACGTGCGATAAAAGGCAGGATCGCGATGGCCGCCGCCGCCGCCATTGTCAATGTGCAGAGCAGGTGCGGCTCTGGCCTGCGGTCCGCTAGCCGGCCACCCAGATAGTAGCCCGCCGTGAGATATATAAGGATCAGCCCGATCAGGTTGGCCCATATATAGAGAGAGTTGCCGAAGTATGGCGCCAGCAGGCGCGAGGCCGACATCTCGGTGGCCATGGTCGTCATACCGGCCGTGAACACCAGAATGTATAACAGTGTGCGGGGCAACTATTCTTCCAGTTCCTTGCGACGCTGCTCCGGTTCATAAGGACGGTCATCGGATTCGGGACCGTAGGGCTCATCGGGAGTGAGAATGCGGATCGTCTTGCGCTCGAGGGCGCGTCTTAGCCGGCGTTTGGCGAATGGGCGCACTACGCGTCTCACCGGTGGCAGAAGAAGAAGCAGTCCTACCGTATCGGTGATGTAGCCGGGCGTTAGCAGGAGCAGGGCGCCGGCCAGGATCATGGCCCCGTCGATCAGCGAGTCCCCCGGCATCTTGCCGAAGCGAAGCTCGTCCTGGATCCGCGCGACAACAGCGTATCCCTGGCGCTTTGCCAGCGCAGCACCGGCCACGCTGATAAGGAGCAGCACCAGGATCGTCACACCATATCCCAGTTGCGAGCCTATCTCGATGATGAGCAGCAGCTCGAGCAGGGGGATAGTTATGAACAATGCGAGCAGAATCATGAACATGGCATCAATTCTCTACCCGGGGATGGGGGAAATACAAACTAACCGTAGGAAGAAGCCTGTTTTTCAGGCGATCAACCCGCGTACCTCTTCGGTCACCAGCTGGCGTACGCGTTCCACTGCCGCTTCTACCGGTGGAGAAAGATGCCGGTCGTCTGGCATGACGTTGGCCACCTGCACCGCGAAAACGATAACTTCGGGGTTAGCGCCCATCAGGCGCGCGTTGGTCACCAGATACGGCACGCCCATGCCGTGGATGTTGTTGGAGCGCAGATTCATGATGCCGGCTTCATCGGGGTTGAAACGGAAGATGGAGCCGGCATCGGCGCCGGCGTCGATCGCGTCGATAACGATGACTACATCGGATTCGAGGAAGTGTTTGAGCAACGCCATGCCGGCGGTATTACCGACGATGACATTAACGCCGGGCCCCAGCGACTGCGCATCCATGTCTTCGACTACAAAGATGCCCAGGCCGTCGTCGCCCATGAGCGTGTTGCCGACGCCGAGGATGGTAACAGAGGGGGCGGCGCCTTCGGCGCCGCCCCCGTCAACTTCATTCAAACCTGTCAACTAACACACTGCCACTCGCTGTTTTCTTGCAACTCGTACCTTCTTCGAACTGCATTTATGACTGCTTCGGAGGCGCGTTTTTGCCCTCGCGCCAGGCGAACATCAGCGGCAGCTCGCGCGCTACCTCGGCAATAACCAGATACATGTGGATGGCCGCGGTACAGATGAATATCCACATAAGTAGATAGTGATAGCTGCGCATTGCCCCCAGACCGCCTACCGAATATGTGAACGACTCGAAGAAAGACTGAGTCGGCGTCCACAGGCAAAGGCCAGTGAGCGTGATCAACGGTATGAATACAAACGCCCAGAGCAGGTACATGCTCTTCTGCAACGGGTTGAACTTGTATACCGAGGGATAGGTCTTGCGCATGAACAGGTAGTACTTGATCGTATCGCGCGCAGAGCCCTCTCCCTCATGTCTGAGCGGGCTGAACCAGTGGAAATCCCGCCTCTTCACCCGGCCACCGGGTGGCGCCGAGCCGGCGCCGAAAAAAGACCAGTAGATACGGATGATCGTCGTGAAAAGGAATGTCCACATCGTTACCTGGTGGATAGAGCGCGCGTAGCCCATAAAGCCGCTGAAGAACGGGCCGTGGATATAAAAGCCCGTGAAAATCAGCAGCACCAGCGACACCATGTGAACTGCGTGCATGATGATCGCGGGCCGCGGGTGTTCTTCTCTTGTGGGCGGTATTCCTCTGGACATGACCGCCTACCTAACCTGGAACTTCAGGACTTTGTTGGATTTCGGTTCAATCACGTGAACCGCGCACGCCATTCATGGATCGAATGTGTGAACGGTTCGCAAGATCTCCAGCGGCTTGGTCGGATCGGCTACCGGGGTTCCAACCAGAGCCTCCTCGACCGGTCCCCGCACTCCCTTGTCATCACGCGGCGACAGGTTCCAGTTGGACGGCGGTACGGCCGCATAAGTATCTATCTTGCTGCCTTTGATCTTCGTGTAATGGGCCAGTGCGCCACGGGGCGCGTCCCAGCCACTCTGGCCGGTACCGTCCTTGCTGAAATCCAGCTCATTGTAGATATTGGTCTCGCCCTTGCCGATGTTATCAAGCAGCTCATCGGCCCAGCGCAGGGCGTTGTCGGAGTTCACCTTGGCCTTGATCACGCGGGCGGCGACTCGTCCGAGATTGGACAGCAGTACGGCCGGGTTTCCGGCCTGTCCCACGGCCGCCAGGGTGTCGTCAACCAGTTTCTTGACCTCGGGCCGGCCTGACAGGTATGCAACCAGCACCTGTGCCAGCGGCCCTACTTCCATGGGCCGGTCTTCCTTGCCGTAGCGTACCGCCTGGGTCCAGTCGTATTTGCCCTCCGGCAGAGCCTCCCCATCGATCGGCGGCATCTTGGTGAAATTGATCGGCTCCTGTCCTACATCCAGAGGATGCTTCCCGGCGCCGACACCGTCGTCGTACCAGGAGTGTTTGGTGTATTGCCGGACTTCGTTGAGATCGGCTTTCTGCAACTCCAGCTTGCCGTCGAAAATGCCGCCTCGTGGGAACAGGCGGTCGTACGGATCCTGGCTTTTTTCGTCCAGAACACCCCATGTGAGGAAGTTACCAACGCCCTTGCCGAAAGTGGCGAGGTCGAGGTAATAGGGAGCGATGGCCAGCAGGTCGGGCACCATGACAGTGTCGATGAAAGCCTTGATGTCGGCCATCTGCGATTTATAATACTCGATTTCCTCGATACCGGGCATCTGGGTTACTCCACCCGGAACATAGTTGTTGATCATCGGATAGCGGCCGCCGAGCATGGCGCCGGCATCACAGGCTTTCTGCTGGATCTCCAGCGCCTGCAGGTAGTGCGCGGTAATTTCCAGATCCATATCCGGAGGCAGCTTGTAGCCCGGGTGCTCCCAGTACATGTTAGCGAAGGGCCCCAGCTGGCCGGAATCGACAATAGCTTTTACCTGGGCCTGAACCGCCTTGAGGCTGGGCGTCGTGGGATTTGCGTTAAGCGCATTGGGCACGTTGACATAATCGAACCCGTTCAGCTGGTAAAACCACAGGATGTGATCATAACCCAGCTGGGTGGCCTCCATCATGTTGCGGATGAGCCTGGCGCTGTCCGGCATTTTGTCCATCCCCATGGCCGTCTCCACCGCGCGCACCGAGTTAAAAGCATGCGGTGTCGGGCAGACGCCGCAGATGCGCTGCGCGAACTGCCAGATGCCCTTGGGGTCACGGTTTTTCATGAAGATCTCAAAACCCCGGAACATCGTCGCCGTGTTCCAGGCATCCGTGACCTTGCCATTCTCCACCGTGCAGGTGATTCGAAGGTGGCCTTCTATGCGTGTGATCGGATCGATGACTACTTTTGTCATCTACTTACCTCCTTCTTTGGAGCCCGTATCCTCTTCCTTGCCTTCAACGGGCGCTCCCTTAAACAGCCTTCCCGTCGCGGCCTGGCCGACGAAGTGAGCGCCGATACCTACTGCCGTGGCCGCTCCGAGCGCGACGCCGACCTGAGTGGGTGTGATGTCGCCAGGCAATCTGATGCCAGGCGCTTTTTCATAGAATGGCGACTGCTTGTCCCAGAACTCCGGTTCGGAGCAACCGATACACGGACCGCCTGCCGCAACCGGCCACGATACATTGGCGTTCCAGCGCGTCTTGGGGCAGGGGGCATAGGCAACGGGCCCCTTGCAGCCGACCTTGTAAAGGCACCAGCCGTTATCAGAGCCCTGGTCACCGAATTGCTCCACGAACTCGCCGGCGTCAAAGTGGCCGCGGCGCTCGCAGTTGTCGTGCACCAGCTGGCCGAAGAGGAACTTGGGCCGGCCGAGGTCGTCCAGCTCGGGCAGTTTCTTGTTGACGATCGCGTAGAGCAGGATGGCGACGGTGTCGTCGGCGTTGCCGGGACAGCGAGGTGAGTTGATAACCGTCGGATTTGAGATACCAGCGTTTTCCTTCAGGAAGGCCGTAACTCCCTTGGAGCCGGTGGGGTTGGGTTTCGCCGCCTGGATGCCGCCATAGCAGGCACAGGTGCCGATGGCGATGGTAGCTTTGGCCTTCTGGTAGGCATCCTTGCACATCTCCATCGATGTCATGCCGCCAATCGTGCAGGCATCAGGAATACCGGTGGCTATGCCGCCCTCCACAATATAATAGAAATCCTTGGAGTCAACGATTTCGTGGAAACTCTTTTTCGCCTGGCTGCCGGCGGCGGCCATGACCGCTTCGTGGTAATCGAGGGAGATCTGCTGCAGTATCAGGTTGGCGGGGCCGGGCTTACGCGACTGGAGGAGATTGACCGAGCAGCCAAGACACTCCTGGAAGCAGGACCACACGATCGAGGGTCGCTTCGCCAGCTGCTGCAGCGCATTTGCGACCTTGGGCGCTGCCATCGGTCCACTGAGCCCAATCACGGCTGCGAGTGCGCCACAGGTCTTGAGGAAATCTCTGCGTGATAACCCGGGGAACAGGGACATCTCTTCGTGTTCCAAGGTTTCGACCTCCCTCTTTTTAACGCCACCCTACAGGTGTCGGACGGCTATGTTGGTGTGCACATATGTGCCTCCGCATATACTCTATAACAACTATTAAGCAGCTGTCATTAGTTTCCCTTTTCCCCGCAAAAAATTGTTTAAAACGTAACGAGGCAAATACGTCCGAAGCTGGTGATAATCTGGACGAGACATGCTGCTGGATATAGACGTAGAATATAGCGGAGGTAGTTATGGATGCAGCCAGCTTACAGCGAAAACTGGAACAGATCGACGGACGTGGCTACAAGGCTTATCGTCAGATCCGGGGTGCTTTCGAGTTCCCGCGCTTTACCCTCTATGTGGATTACGTCCAGGGAGATCCATTCGCGGCGCCTTCGCGGCTACGAGCCCGGGTGAAACAGGACCTGGCGGGATTCGATCCCGATCTCTTCACCCTTCCTGTGCGCCGGATCGCTCTCAGAGATTACCTGGCCCGCGCTTTTCAACGGTCCATCGGCTCGCATGTAAACGGACACCGCGGTACGGGCAAATCCGGTTTTATGGGAGTCGACGCGGGAAATCAGGAGATCATTGAACGGACCGCAGTAGTGGTCAATGGTGATTATGTAGAGGTACGTTTTACTGCCGGCCTGCCGGCGTCCGGGCGCCGTTGTCTGGGGCATGAAGCGGTGGCGATGCTCATCAGTGAAGTTCCCCGGCTGGTTGATGACTCCATGTTCTACGTATCACTCGACGCCGATCTGGTAAGGGGACATGTCGAAGCCGCCGAAGACCAGGAATGGCTGCGCGGCCGCCTAGGTGAGATGGGCCTGATCGCTTTCGTGGGTGATGGTTCGATTCTCCCCCGTGAGAGCGGTATCGAGGACCTGCCATTGAAAACAACCGAAGTCATCGCCTTCCGGTCGCCGGATGAGCTTAAGGTGGAAGTCTGTCTTCCCAACCGGGGCAAGGTGACGGGAATGGGCGTTCCCGAGGGAGTAACACTGATCGTGGGTGGCGGATATCATGGGAAATCCACTCTGCTCTCAGCGCTTTCGCGGTGTGTTTACAACCACGTGCCCGGGGATGGCCGCGAACTGGTCGTAACAAGGGCTGATGCCGTCAAGATACGCGCCGAGGACGGACGCCGTGTGGAGAAAGTGGATATCAGCCCCTTCATCTCCAACCTTCCATTCGGCACGGATACCGTCGCCTTCTGTACGGAGAATGCCAGCGGCAGTACTTCGCAGGCCGCCAATATCATCGAAGCGCTCGAAGCGGGCAGCAGGATGCTGCTGATCGACGAGGACACCTCCGCAACCAATTTCATGATTCGCGATGAACTGATGCAGCGCCTGATTTCCAGAGACAAGGAGCCGATTACACCCTACGTCGACCAGGTCAAGAATCTACACAAAGAATACGGTGTATCAACAATACTTGTAATGGGCGGGTCGGGCGACTACTTCGAAGTGGCCGATACAGTGATAGCCATGGAAAACTACAAGCCCTTCGTTGTCACGGAGAGGGCGAGACAGATCGCGAACACCCGCAGGGATGTCCGCGTAAGCGAGAGTGGCGAGCGATTTGGAGATCTAGTCAGGAGGGCGCCGCTGGCGCGGGGGATCGACCCGCGACGCGACAGCCGCGACAAGGTTCAGGCAAAGTCCCTGGGAAGCATAACCTTCGGCAGACAGACGATCGACCTCGCCGCCGTGGAGCAGATTGTTGATATTAGTCAGACTCGCGCTATAGGCGATATGGTCTGGTATGGCCTCAGGAAAGGATATTTCAACGGCGAGTCTTTCATGGCCGGTGTGCTCGAGAAGCTTTTTGACGATTTGCTCCGCCTTGGCCTGGATGCAATCTCTCCATTTGCCGCTCCAGACGAGACTCGAGTACACCCTGGCGACTATGCGATGCCCAGGCGCCATGAAGTGGCCGCCATGCTTAATCGTCTGCGAAGCCTGGAGGTTATCCAGGAGGGCGGCGGGCCGGTTATTAAAGCCTGAAAGCACCTGGACGATAAAGCAGGAAATCCGGGCGGGCAAAACCGGGGTAATTTCGGTACAATACTTACATATGCAAACAGGGCCGTTTGCATGGCTGAAATCGGGTAGCCGCACCTCTTCCGGCCCACTATCACTAGGGGAAATACATGGGTTACGAAGAAAGCAAAAACTGGACACTCGAGCAGAAGGAAAAAAGGAGCATGGAGGTTCTCGAGGAGGCCCTTAAGCGCTTCGATGGAAAAATCGCGACAACCTTCACCGGCGGCAAGGACTCTCTCACGGTACTGCACCTGCTAAAGCGCATCGGCGAAGGTACCGTGCCTGTGCCCGTACTCAACCTCGATACCACCGTAAAACCCAAGCAGATAATCGAGTTCCGTGACCGCCTGGCACGCGACTGGGATCTCGACCTCATCATAACAACCAATAATGAGGGGCTGAAAAAAATCAGGATCGCCGAGGACCACGAGCAATGCTGTCTGGTGATGAAGACAGAGGCCATCAACATGGCTGTGGACGAGCATGGCTGGAAAGCCCTCATCACAGGTGTGCGCTGGGACGAACAGCCGGCCCGTGTAAACGAGGAATATTTCTCAGAGCGTCCCGAGCACACACGCGTACAACCCATCCTCCATTTCTCCGAACTGGATATCTGGGCCTACATAGAAAAATACGATCTTCCTTACTGCGAGCTGTATGACCAGGGCTATCGTAGCCTTGGTTGCGCGCCCTGCACACAGAAGAGTACGAAGCCCCGTGGTGACGGGCCTGAGCGGGAAGGGCGTTCGCAGGAAAAAGAGGAGATAATGAGCCAGCTGCGAGACTTGGGTTACTTCTAGAAACCTGGACAAAAAGCTTTTTTTATCGGGGGGCGCACAAGCTGTGCGCCCCCTGTATAATTGTGCCTGTGAGTAAACAATTCAAATATCTCATAATCGTCTGGTCATTGATAAGCCTTTCCGGCGTATCGATTTTTCTGTTCGATGCACTGGGGCCTGCTGCTGTTCCTGAAGCCCAAGGCGCGATCGATCCGGTAATGGCTGTTGTATTTTGGGGGATTATGTGGTTTATTCCCGTAGTTGTGATGGCAATCATCGGACGCAGGCAGAGGTGACAGAGAAATAGGCACGCCGATCAAGAAACCGGAAAAGGAAAATTCTGTTCTGGAGTATATCCAGGACCACCAGACGTTGGCTACGATGGTCGTAATAATGATCGCCGTCGCGGTGGGACTGTTCCTCTATCTTCTCTCTTCCTCCGCGGGGCCGCTTCCCGGGTCATCCACGGTCGGCACGGATGCCTATGGTACATCCACACTTCAGACAAACGCGGGAAACGGCGACACTGGCCAGACGCCATCCGAGACGACCAACAGGAATATCCGGCAGGCGGACTTCGCTGCGCTTTTGACAGAAGAACACGCATCAGCGCAGGGGATCGAAAACAAACTGTTCATGGACATCAACAATGATGGTGTGGAAGAAGCTCTGATACTGGTGCGGGGAGAGGGAGAAAATCGCCCGCTCGATCTTTATCTGTATAAGGTGAAAGGCGACAGCGCGGACGTGATATTCAGGGAAACAGGAGTAGCTCAGGGCGCGGCCACTTTCCAGGGGTCATGGCTGATTGTGACGGAGGGCATATACGCGTCAGGCGACCCTCTCTGCTGTCCGTCTTCGGTCAAGCGGACGTATTACGTATTCAAGGACGGCGCGCTCGTGGTCTCCAAGGTTGAGGCAGCGCCTTCCCTGGCACAATAAGCTAGAAGGTTCAGCTGCTTCCCCTGATCAGCTTCAACGTCGCCAGCCGGTCAAGAAGAATACGCTCGTGTTCCTGTTCCCATTTGGCAAGTTGCTCGAAAATCGATCTAGTCTCGGGATCAGCTGCAGCAGCGGCCCCCTCGCGGTACATTTCCTGAGCCTTGCGCTCGTTTTCGATTGCTTTCTCCATGAGCTTGATTACATCCATGCCTTGTCTCCGTTCGCTAGGAATTATCTATAGTTATGATTACCATCGCCGCCAGCGATAAAACCAGCACCATCGCCGAGATCCACAATCCCGGACTTTTCCAGGTTTGTCTATGGAGCGCCTGGGCCAAAAAATGCGTTCCCACCGCCGCTGCCGAGGAAAACGCTCCGACGACGAAAAACAGCAGGAGGGGAGCCGTGTGTTCCACGGGCGACGCACCTACCACACCTTCCCAGGATTTTAATACATAGTAAAAAACAAGGACGAATTCGACGAAACCGGCAGCGACCTGTAAAGACAGGCGTTCGTTTTGCAGCACCAGGCTACGGGATAACAGCTGCTTGCTCTGTTCCTGGATCGCCGCCTCCTCCCCGGCCCTCAATAATTCCACCTGGGTTCTGACAACCTCGATCGCGGCTTGGGCATTCCCCCGGGAGAAATCGAGGTGGCGCGCCTCGGACGAAGCGGCTTTAAGGTCAGACTTAAAGACACTCATGTAGTGACGACCGATTTCATCCCGGGAACCAGGCTGTGTTCCCAACAGGAGCGCCAGTGCACTTTCGAGCCGTCCCGTTTCCTGGGCGATCCTATCTTCCGCCTGGCGTACCATGAGAGAGTCGGTCGCCAGTATGCCGAACATGCGGGAAAGGCTGGTTATGCGCTGTTCCAGCTCCCGGGTGTCCGGTGCCTCGGATGCGCCAGAAACGACTTCCTGGTGCAGCAGTGCGCTTACCTGCTTGTCGATGTCGTTGCGTTGTTCAATGATCGTCCGCCGCTGGTGACCGAAATGAGACGCGACCCGGACGAGCTTTTTTACCTGGGCGTCCATCTGTGGGAATGAACCCGAAAGAAAAAGGTCGATATCTTCCGTCGCCAGGGCGTAGTAATCGCGGCCACGATGATCGTGCTCGAGTATATGTGCAAGCACCGCTTTTTCGCCGAAGGTCTCCGGGTCCAGATCACTCTCAACAACTCGCCCGCCCAGTATGGACTTAGCGGTTGCAGCCGGACCGGGGCCGGATGATACAGGGGCGGCTAGGAGAGTAGTCTCGCCGAAGACGCCGATACCTGCGTCCTGCACACGGGTACGGTCGGCGTCAACGCGTGCGAGTACATCACGCCACGCTTCCTCCTGACCGGTGACGGCGGTTGATTTATATATTGCCTCAATCGCTGTCAGGTCCGGGAGTGCGAGCAGGCAATAGTCGATGTCGTCACCGGCGGCCCGTTGGATGATACGGCACTGGCTCGCGGGTTCGCTACCAGCCTGTGTCAGGCCCAGAGACAAGACCGGCTCGGCCGGTGTCTTTTTTTCAGAGGTCAGCAGCGACCAGAGTTTCTGCTGGTCCTTGTCATCCTCTTTGAGCAGATAGTAGTAATGAACCGCGATGCATCGGAGCTCGGGCTGCATTCGGCCTCCCCTGTCGATTCGGAGTTCCTTTATGCTGATGCGTAATCAGATTTTAACTGCAGAGGACTACAGAAACCAGAAGGAATCATCCCGTGGTCAAAGGATGGGTGTCTGCGGTGTACCGGCCGAGGGGTCTTTTGTGGTCAGGCCGTGTGACGCCACGATAGTGAAACAGAAGAATCCGGGGCACGGTCATCGATGTTACCGGTTTGCCGGACGGGAATCCGGCAGATCGAGAGCGATACAGGGCCCGGCGGAATTTTTTCCTCAAAGAGATGCGCCGAGCCCGATGCCCCGCCATGATCACGTGAACCTACAAGCTGCAGGAATACGAGCGTGATCATGGGTACGGGAGATAAACAAACCGCTCCGATGAAAATCCAGTCGCCAATACTCATGATCCACATCTCCTGTTCGCTCTGAACATATCCCCGGCAGCTGTTTGAGAATAACGGCTGCCGGTTTGAATACCCTACCATCGCCGCCGGACGGAAAAAGGTCAAAAGATACAGCCAAGCGTGACGGGGCCCGTTAAGCGGACGCTGATTGGCAACCAGTCCCGTCTCGGATAGGATTCAGGGGTCGCGTAGATCGATTTCCGCGTCGGGATTATCGGGAGGGTGAGCGCCTGACATGCATCAATATTGCACGGCAGGTTCCACCGGATCGCGGACAGGGAAAAAATGGCCGCCATGAGGACAATATTCATACAGACGTTTGAAGAAGCCGGAGCCAGGCTGCTCGGAAACATCGTCGCTGACATCGGTGATGTCTTTGGCATCAATGCGGTCCTGGGGCAAAACCTGCCGGCGCCGGACGACTCCCTCGACAAACGCAGGAGCCAGCACCGGGCGCAATCTTTCCCCAAAGTGCTGAGCGGGGAAAGGGAGAGTCTTTCACGAAAGGCATCAACAGGATTGTTGCTGTTGGGTATTACACGTCTGGATATCTTCGTCCCCAGGCTGAACTTCGTATTCGGCGTAGCGGAACGCAAGGAAGGCGTGGCGGTTGTTTCCATTCACCGTCTCGAGCCGGAGTTTTATGGGGATGCGCCAGACCGCGATCTTTTACAGGCGCGATTGCTCAAGGAGTCCATACATGAAATCGGCCATGTCCTGGGTATCGACCACTGCGGCGACCCTGGCTGCATCATGCACTTTTCCAGCAATATCGGCGATACGGATGCCAAGGGGCCAGGATTTTGCACCCGCTGCAAGAAGAGGCTCATCACATATGAACAACAGCAATAGCAATCTGCCGGAAAGAGCCGGCTAGAAGAACTTCTCCAGCTCTTTTACCATCCCGGCCGGCTCAAATGGCTGTTTGACCAGCGGCGGCTTGCCCGCGAGGACCGGGAGGGCATCTTCCAATACGGGACGATTCTGCCTGTATACGACGCCGGTTGGTATCCTCTCGCCGAACTCCTGCGCCAGCCGGAAGGCCGCATCCCGGTCGCCGGGATCATGGTCTTCGCCGATGCGATAGACCCGCTCCCTGTACCAGCTCAAGGTGTTTATCCGGTTGTACGAGATGCATGGTTGCAGGATGTCCAGCAGCGCGAAGCCCTTGTGCTGTAATGCCTTTACCATAAGCTCTTTCAGGAAAGCGCCATCGCCGGTGAAACCTCGCGCCACGAAGCTTGCGTCCATTGCCACGGCCAGCGCCATCGGGTTGAGTGGCTCGAGCAGGACACCGAATGGTTGCGTTTTGGTGACAGTGCCCTCCTGTGTGGTAGGCGAGGCCTGTCCCTTGGTGAGTCCGTACACCTGGTTGTCATGAACAAAAATATTGATATTGTTGTTGCGACGCATGGCGTGCAGCAGATGATTGCCGCCTTCTCCATAACAGTCGCCGTCACCTGCTATCGCGATGACATGCATATCATGATTTGCCAGCCGTATGCCGCTCGCCACCGGCAAGGTCCTGCCATGAAGGCCGTTGAATGTATTGCCTTTCGTGTAATGCGGCAGCTTGCCGGCCTGACCGATTCCCGAGACCATGATGATCTGATGGGGCTCGAGACCCAGCTCAACCATCGCCTCCTTGAAGGTCTTTAGGAGGGAGTAGTTGCCGCAGCCCGGGCACCAGGATGGTTTCTGCCCCTTGTAATCGTCAAGCTCAGGCATCGAGATACTCCAGAAGGTCTTCGAGCAGAAACGGCCGGCCGTCGTACTTGTTGAGTAAATGGGTAAACTCGTAACCGGTCTCCATGCGTACCAGGCGTGCGAATTGGGATGAAGCGTTATTCTCCACACAAACGGTGCGCCCGGCGTTCTTCAAAATAGCCAGATAATCGAAGGTATCAGTACCCGGAAAAGGCCAGATCTCGCTGAAGTGCAGCATGGCGATATTATGACTTTTCTGCAGTACATCAACCGCCTCCTTCATGACGCCATAGGTTGAACCCCAGCCCGTGATGACCGTATCGGGTTTGTCGGAACCGTAGAGCAGCGGGGGCTCGATTTCATCCCTGATCAGCGGCATCTTCTTCAGCATGCGTTTCTCGACCATGCGAGCCCGTGTTTCGGCGTCTTCCACAATATGTCCGTCCTCATCGTGTTCGTCGCTGTCGGTAACAACGAGGTGCGTTGAGGCGCCCGGTTCGGCCAGCGGCGACACCCCGGTTTCCGTGTAAGCGTGACGTTTGTATTCTTCCATCTCCGCCAGGACGTCAGCCCGCAGCCGGTAATCCACATAACGGATTCGTGAGGCGTCCAGGCCGTCGAGTGTCCATTCCGAATCGATGAGGTATTGGTCCGAGATAATGAAGGCGGGAACCTGATATTTTTCGGCAAGGTCAAAAGCCCTGCCGGTCAGATAAAAAGACTGTTCAGGGCTGCCGGGCGCCATGACAATGCGAGGGAACTCGCCATGCGCCGCGTTGAGGACGAAGAGAAGATCGCCCTGTTCGGTGCGGGTGGGCAGGCCGGTGGCGGGAGCCGGTCTCTGTCCGACGAAGATGACAACCGGGGTTTCCGTCATGCCCGCAAGAGACAGGCCTTCGACCATGAGGGCGAAACCGCCGCCCGCGCTGCCTGTCATGGACCTGACGCCTGCGAAGGAGGCGCCGATTGCCATGTTGATGGCACAGATCTCGTCCTCGGCCTGCTCGACTACGAGACTGTACTCCCGGCTTTTTTCGGCCATGAAATTCAGGATGCCGGTGGACGGCGTCATCGGATAGGCGGCAAAGAACCTGCAACCGCTCATCAGCGCCCCCAGGCCGACCGGCGAAGCGCCGTCAAGCAGCATGCGCCGGTTTTTTTCCGGCATGGATGGCACCACGAATTTGCACTCAGAGCAATGATGGCGAGCATATTGCGACCCGGCCGCCGCCGCCGCGATGTTCTGATCGACTATCTCCCGCCCTTTTTTGCTGAAGGTCTCAGTCAGGAGCTCATTCAGCAGATCCAGGTCCATATCCAGCATACCCATAACCGCTCCAACGGCGACGGTATTTTCCATGAGGCGCACGCCGGCGCTGTCAATCGCTATTTTTCTGAAAGGAATATCGAGGAACTGGGGGGACTCATAGCGTCCCTTGATGGTTTCCGCATCGTATATGGCAAGTCCGCCGGCCGCCAGTGAGTTTCGGTGCAGCTCGGCCGTGTTTTTATCAAGTGCTATCAGAATATCAACCAGGCGGCGAGAGGAACTTATCGGCCCGTCGGCGAAACGCACCTGATAATAGTTGTGGCCACCACGGATGCGCGACATGTAGTCCTGATGGGTAAAGACTTCAAGTCCATGCCGCGCAAAGAGTTTCGCCAGCACGGCGCCGACCGTCTGAAGCCCCTGTCCTGCCTGCCCGCCTATCCTGATCGTGTAATCCATATCTATTGATTGATTTCCTCAAGGTGGCCGGTCTAAACTTTTTTGAATTTTCCTAGTGCGCCGCACAGGAGACGCAGGGGTCGTAGGCACGAACCAGGCATTCGATGCCCTCTATCAGCCGGGAGGGCTCCCATTCCTGTCTAGCTTCGACAAAATGGTTGATATCATCTTCTATATTAGTCAGGTTCTGCGCGGTCGGGGTTATGATATTGTCATCAACGATGAGCCCTCCGGAGTCAAGCGTATACGAATGGTAGAGTGTGCCGCGTGGCGCCTCGGTCGCCGCCACACCGCTTCCGGCTCGCACCTGGATATCTACGGGTTCGGGATCGGTATCGAGACCGGTTACCAGCAGTCCGTCAATCAGACTGATCGACTCAGCCATGGCGTGTACCAGTTCGACCGACTGACATAAGTTGTTGAGGAAGGTGTTGTAATTTGGGAAGACATGACCGGATTCCTCAAGGATGCTTCTGGCGCTGTCTTCCAGCAGCTCGTGGCTTAAGTTGACTCGCGCCAGGGCACCCGTAAAAAACCCCTTGCCGGCATGGACGCCCGCTTTTGTTGCCGTGCCGGGTATGACTTTCTCTCGCAGCGTCGCGCAAAAATCCTCGGGTGTCGAGCAGTAGCCCTCGCTGGAACAGACATCGCCGCCGTAATATGCGTACTCATCCTCGTTATAGAGAGCAAGGTATGTGGTCTTGCGGGAAAAGTCCGGCATGGCCAGACCGCCCACCAAACGGGCGAGCCGGGCGGCCTCGGGCATGGCTTCCTCCAGGCGTTTACGCAGATCGGCGAGACGGGTCACAGGCGGCAGATGGCTGAAACCGCCGACTTTGGTCGTGATCGGATGTACCGAGCGCCCGCCAATCACGTAGACCATGTCATTGCCCAGTTTTTTTAAGAGCAGCGCCGAGGCAACCTCGTCGGGGTGTGTGCGCGCCATGGAAAACGCGCTCTCGGCTCCGAGAAAATCGGGCAGAACGAGAAAGTAGACATGTAGTGAATGACTTTGTATCCACTGCGCCAGTATCATGAGCCGGCGCAGCTTGTTCGTGACCGGTCCGGTTTTGACGTCGAGAGCGGTTTCGACAGCCTTGAGCGCCGTGACATTGTGGACCGACGGGCACACTCCGCAGATACGCGAGGCGATTGTGGGTGCGTCGAAGAATTTGCGGCCTCGCAAAAGGCCTTCGAAAAGCCGCGCGCCTTCCTCGTATTTGAGTCTGACGGAATGAACCCGGCCTTCGGCCAGCATCACGGTAAGCGATGCATGGCCTTCGATCCTGGTAACGTGTTCGAGTTTGATCTTCACTTCGCGGCTCCGGATTAATGGGGCTCTTTTGCCGGATTCCGGCGCTTTTCAAACCAGACCGCGACTGCCCGAAGCGTTCGAGCTATGCGGGTTCGATGACCTCGCTGTATTTAAAAAGCGGTTTGAAGGGAACGCCGCAATCGCGTTCGATGATTTCGGCTCCACCCTCCTCACGAT
Organism: Thermoleophilia bacterium; assembly: GCA_041660545.1. Lineage (GTDB taxonomy): Bacteria > Actinomycetota > Thermoleophilia > BMS3ABIN01 > BMS3ABIN01 > JBAZWE01. The sequence continues at coordinate 1,023 of JBAZWE010000019.1, read as the reverse complement.
CGACGATGGCATACACCATAACGGGATCCAGACCTTCGCTGCGGCATCTTTCAATCGCCTTGATGATGGAGCCGCCGCTGGTAACGACGTCGTCCACGATAGCCACACGGGTGCCTGGTGACACCACGCCTTCGATCCATTCACTGGTGCCGTGTTTTTTCGGTTCCTTGCGAACGACAAAACCCTGGATCGGATACCCCGAGCGCCAGCTGGCGTCGACGACTCCCGCGACTATGGGGTCGGCGCCGAGCGTCAGGCCACCGACGGCGCTGATGCCCGCCCCGCGCATCTCTTCCACCAGCAGGTCAGATATCACCGCAAGCCCCTCGGGATCGAAAGTCACTCGCTTGCAATCGAAATAATGGTCGCTGCGCTTTCCGGAAGTGAGAACAAATTCTCCCGTCATGTATGCTTTTTCCGCCAGCAGGACCCGTAATCTTTCCTTAAGTGAACCAGTCATTTAGAACCATCCATGTTGATTTCCATCGGTCTTTTTGAGCATGCGTGAATCAGCTGACACAAAGATTTATCGCGTGCACATGTTATCACGATGAGCGCGACCTGGATAAAGAATGGGCGTGGATTGAATCCGGAGGCGTCAGTCTTCACATCTTGAGTGCTCGTCATAAAAGCACATCAGCTGTTTTCGCGCCAGCGGTCGAAAAGTTCCTGGTATTCGGGTACCAGCGAACAGTACTTCTGCAGCTTGCGGACGAGATCCGGATAGGTGGTGTAACGCGACATTATCTGTATCGCCGATTTTAAGTTCGGTTCCTCGGTGGGACCCCGGCAACCATCACAAGGGACTCCCACCGACGGGCAGATCACACCGCAGCCGGCGCGCGTGATCGGTCCCAGGCAGGGTTGTCCCTCGATCAGCAGGCAGCGGTTTTCCATCACCTTGCATTCAACGCACTGGGGAGAAGCCTTCAGTTGCGGCGTCCGTCCCGCGATCAGGGCGGTCAGCGTTTCCATGATCTCCCACTTGCTGGCCGGGCATCCCCGAAGCTGAAAATCGACGCG
>JBAZWE010000018.1:4661-28588 GCA_041660545.1 Thermoleophilia bacterium | reverse complement strand
ATATTATCGCCCCGAAAAGGCCCATCGAAGATAGCAGTATCGCCGCAATCGAGGCACTGAATACCCGGTTGCGGAAAAGAGTCAGCGGCAATATCGGCTCTGCGACCCGACTCTCGGCAAATCCGAAAGTAGCCGTCATTATCACGGAGAATCCCAGCAGCCCGAGGATGACCGGTGATGTCCAGTCATATTCGCTACCGCCCCAGACCAGCGCCAGCAACAGCGGCACCAGCGAGAGGGCCAGCAGTACGGCGCCTGCATAGTCGATTGCGCGTTTCCTGATATCCGAAACTATTTTTGGCATCGCCCAGGCGATGACGCCAAAAGCGATTATCCCGAGCGGGATGTTTATATAAAAAACCCAGCGCCAACTTACATTATCGGTGATCCAGCCGCCTGTAAGTGGACCGGCGACACTGGCTATACCGAAGATGCCGCCGATAAGTCCCTGCCACTTGCCTCTCTCAGCAGGCGGAAACAGGTCGCCGACCACGGCAATCGACTGAACCATGATGGCTCCTCCGCCAATTCCCTGGAGACCGCGAAAAATTATCAACTGAGTCATACTATGGGATAGACCGCAAAGGATCGATCCAAAAAGAAATAAGGCGATTCCCGCCAGGTAAAAACCACGGCGGCCATATATATCGGAAAGCTTGCCATAGATAGGCACAGTCACCGCTGAGCTCAGCATGTAGGCCGTGAACACCCAGCTGAAGTGGGAAAAGCCATTAAGATCTCGGACGATCTTTGGCATTGCTGTTGCTACGATTGTCTGGTCAAGTGCGGCCAGCAGCATGGCCAGCATGACCCCGGCCATGACCATGATTGTACTGTTACGTTTCAGCATGTTTTGATTATTCCTCCGTTTCAGCGATAATCTTACGGATGCTTTCCAAACGGCTGGAGAGGTGGGTGGCCAGCTGTTCGACCTCTGAAAGCTTGACCAGCGCCAGCATGTTTTCGCCAATACCGAAAGCCAGGAGCTTCTCGCCCCGCTCCAAACCCATGGCCTGGCGAGCTTCCGCCGGTATAACTACCTAGCCTTTTTCGCCCAGAGTAGTCGTGCCATAGAATTGTTTGGTGATTTTCTTCTCTGAGCCCATTTCAGTCCCTATTCTTACTGGTTGGAAAAGTATGATAACCGCAAGATGATAGCAAAAAGGTTTCTGAAAATGGAACCGGATTGGAAATGCGCTCGATATAATGGATAATCTCTAGGTTTGGAGAGTTGGAGAGGTGTCCGAGTTGGCCGAAGGAGCACGACTGGAAATCGTGTAGGCGGGGTTAACCCGTCTCGAGGGTTCGAATCCCTCCCTCTCCGCCATGCGCCCGTAGCTCAGCCGGATAGAGCGTCGGCCTCCGAAGCCGAAGGTCTCAGGTTCGAATCCTGTCGGGCGCACCATTTCCTTTAAAGCGGCAGCCAGGAAGCCATCAAACACTCGACAGCTGATGTCGTCAGGGAGTCATGATGAAACGTCCCATTTGGGCGCCATGGAGAATCAACTACATAATTGGGGAGAAGGAAAAGGCCTGTCTTTTCTGCCGTGTGCAGGAGGAGGATCGCGATGAGGAGAATCTGGTACTCTACCGTGGGCAAGCCGCATTCGTGATCATGAATCTCTACCCGTACAATCCCGGTCACCTGATGGTGGCTCCCAACCGTCATGTTTCAGAGCTGGAACTCCTCCAGCCGGAGGAAGCCCATGAAATCATGGACCTGACACAAAAATGCATTACCGCACTTAAACATACCATGCATCCGGATGCATTCAATACAGGTTCTAATCAGGGTGAGATCGCAGGTTCGAGCATCAAGGAACACCTGCATTTCCACATCGTCCCCCGTTGGCAGGGTGATAATAATTTCATGCCGGTACTTGCCGATATGCGGGTCGTCCCGCAGGCGCTGGAAGATACATACAGACTCCTGGCTCCGGAATTTTCTTAGATAACCAGGCTCTGGCGTCTGATAACCATTCCCTGCAGCAAACCCATCGCCTGCACGCTTGTGCTGACAAACTTCATGCAGATGTGATTCGCAAAAGTCGACATCCAGTAGACAGAAGTTCGGGTTCCTCACATGTTTGACATATAAATATCACTATCCTAAAGTGAACTAAGCTGATAATATTCTGTAATTATCTAGGGCTGCTTGTTCTCACGAAACTAATTAGACAGTCCTTCTGGAGGAATAGTGGAACTTAGCAGGCAAGCAGATTATGCCATCCGGGCCATGATGGACCTGGCTGAGATTCCCGAGGGTGAACTCTCCCAGACTCGCGAGATAGCCAGAAGGCAGGAGATCCCGGAAAAATATCTGCCGACAATCGTCAGGACTCTTGCCCGTGCCGGGCTTATCAGAACCTTGCGTGGCAGCCATGGTGGAATCTCACTGGCAAGGCCTGCGTCAAAGATAACACTGCGGGATGTGGTGGAAGCGATCGATGGTCCTGTGCTTTTAAACCGCTGCGAGATCAGACCAGGCGAATGTGGCGGGGTGGGGGACAAGAACTGTTCGCTCCACACTTTCTGGGAACGAATGGTCAGAGATATCGAAGACCAGATGGATTCAATCGATTTTGAATATCTGGTATCCGGAGAACGTTAACGAGTTGGATCTATTTCTTCTTGCGGCCTATCAGAGCCAGAACAACGCCCCCAACGAGGGCAAGACCACCTATAAGACCTATCGGAATTAGATTGCTGCCTGTCTGCAAGGCTACCTCTTCAGCAGAGCGTCATACTTTTTCTGGAGGTCTTCCTTCTCTATAACAGAATCCGTCGTTTCTACCAGATTCCCCTTGGCGTCAATGAACATCATTGCAGGTATGTGTGTAAAACCGTGGCGGCTGAACTCACAATTTCCCTCGGGCGTGGAAACGTCAAATCTCATGAAGTCTATTTTTCCTGCATATACAGTCTGGAGCTCATCAACGATGGGCTTTTCCTTCTGGCAGGCAGGTCAGGTATCTCGGTAGAATAATATAAACTGAGGTTTTCCCGAGGGGGGTGGTATCAGACTGGGTGCTGACTGGTCGCACACAAAAGCTGTGGTTGGAGTCTCATCACCACAACCTGGAAGAATCAACAGCGCCATGCCGGCCACTGCAATCAATGAAAACAGGATTATTTTTGCGGATCGCATCATGCTAATTCGTATTCTAGCCCAATAAAGCATCAAAACGAAATGTCTTTTTATCATACCCTCTAAACCTGTAATTAGGCCGATTGTGAAAGGTCCTTCTTCCTGAAAACAAGGGTCGCCAGAAAAACCATTATCGCAATATAGGTTATCTCATATATGAACGACCATGACCGGGGTGCGAAGACTGACGTCTCGGAAGCAACAATACTCTGAGAGCCCGGTGTCTTGCCTGCCAGCGCCAGACTTGCCAGTTCGCTCACTTCACTCACAGGCAGGATCAGCCGCAGAGCGCTGGAAAAAATTACCAGGATGATATTGTCTGAAGTCTCGCCGATCGCGCTGATTATCCTCAGATTTGAGGTAAAAATAAACATTATAAAAACGAAAATAGCGTTGGCAATAACGGGAAGAAACGTCGAGAAGACCAGGGTCAGACTGACCATTGTTATGATATTCAGGCATACGAGGGCGATCGCCGGGAAAAAGCGCCAGATAAACACCCCGGATCCGACACCGACCGACAGCCACAGAGCAAGGCCCATGATAAGCACATAACCACTCATGAGCAACACGTGACCCATCCATTTACCCACTATAATCTGCCAGCGGTGAAGAGGCTTGGTGACAAGAGATAAAATTGTTCCCCTCTCGATCTCGGTATAGATTGCACCCAGTGTCGTGAAGATCGCCATGGCCATGCCGATGAAATTCAGACCACCCAGAGCGAATCCGAGAAAATCACGCCCCGCGGCTGTCTGATCTATATCTCCCACGACTGCGGTGCCGCCACCGCTGGTGGAAAGCATCGGTACCACCGCCAGATAAAGCAAACTAAAAATTAGACCAAAAATCATGGTTTTTGTTCTAATCGTTTCTTTAAGCGTGAATCTGGCTACTGCCCACGTCTTCATGCATTCTCCTCGATTGTCTGCATGAAAATATCTTCAAGAGGCACCTGGCGCGGCGTAAACTCGAGCAGATTCGCGCCGCTGTCCATAATCATCCTGGCGAGCTCCCTGATCTGCTCTTCCCTTTCGAGTGTCACGGTCAGCCGTCCTGAAGACTCCTCAAGCCGGGTAGCAAGCGTGCGTATTTTTTCCATTGTCTCCCCAGTCAGTTCGTCGGCAACCACATCTACACAATGGGCAGGTTTGACCAGGGAATCAAGGTCGGATATACGAATCAGCCGCCCCTTGTTCAAGATTCCAATGCGTCCGCAAGTCATCTCGACTTCTGAAAGCATATGTGAATTCAAAAAGATCGTTGTACCCTGGTCCCGCAACCTTAATATCAAATCGCGGACATCACGGCGTCCGATCGGGTCCAGCGCTGAGGTAGGCTCGTCCAGGAACAACAGGTCGGGGTCGTTTATGATTGCCTGGCCGATACCGATCCGTTGAAGCATGCCTTTGGAGAATGTGCCGATGCGAGATTTCGAATTCTCGGACAATCCCACCAGCTCCAGCACCTCGTCGACTTTGACTCTTCTCTCGGAGGCGCGCATGCCATACAGACTGGCGTGAAATTGAAGGAACTCATCAGCCTTGAGAAAGTTGTGAAACTGAAATAATTCAGGAAGGTAACCTATCTTGTCGCGGGCCTGTACATCTCCCAACGGCTTTCCCAGAAGACTCGCGGTTCCCGAGCTAGGGAATATGATCTGCATCAGCATCTGAACAGTAGTCGTCTTCCCGGCTCCGTTAGGACCCAGAAAACCAAACACCTCGCCCTTGTCAATTTTCAGTTCAAGGGAATCGACAGCCTTGACTTCATCCTTGGCGAAGCCATAGACCTTCGTAAGCCCCTGGATATCGATGGCAGCCGGCATTGCCCCTTCACATGAAGTGACCTTCAATAGATAAAACAGTATACTAATCTGGCTTTTACGCCATCAAAGTCAACTATCTTCCAACCCGTAATTATTACATGGCAAAAATGAATTTATCGGCCCTTTAGAAAAAAAGGCAAGCAAAGAAATCATATCACCTGCAATCAGACACTATCAATAGCCAGCCTGACCTGTTCATGAATCATCTTACCGAATCTTCATCGAGGCTCACATATGGCAAAAAACCCTGACAGACGATAAAATGTTGGCTCTGCAAAAACGGATTTATCTTGTCCGCCGTGCTGGAAACCGATAGACCAAGCACCGTCTTATGGGGAACATCCTTGCATGAACAATAATTCGTATCCGGATAAATTTAAGCCCGATCATATTCAGGCGCCTGCGGAAATTTCCGCATCGCTCGACTTAAATACCAACACGATCATCGACTTTGGATCAGGTTGTATCAATCTATTCCTGATATATCCTGAACCCTGTGACGCCGGATGTTCCTTTTGCTACCTGGGCGCCGGCACAGAAGATGATTCCGCGGCAAAAGACGGCGTGAGACGAGACCGGGCTTTATGTTCAGTCGATGAGATGATTGTTCGCGTCGCCGAAAATCGCAACATGCTCAGTCGCGTATGCATTTCGGCTACCGTGCATCCGGGCTCGTTTGGTGATGCAATATTTCTGGTCGAAAAAGTGGCGAAGGATCTCAATCTTCCGGTTTCATTGAAGATAAATCCACTTTCCTTGAAACCGGGCGATCTGCATCTTTTAAGGGATGCGGGCGCCGGCAAGATCGCTCTTGTCCTGGACGCGGCAACTGAGGATCTTTATTATAAACATTGTTTTCAAGATGTAGACGACGGTCGAGTGTGGAATAATTGCTGGGAAACATTGGAAGCAGCCGCTTCAGTGTTCGGCAGTGAAAGTACTTTTTGCCAGCTGATAACGGGATTAGGTGAAACCGAGCAGCAGCTACTTGTAGCAATACAGAATATGCACGATATTGGCGCAATGACGAACCTGTTTCCTTTTTATGCGGATGACAGTTCTTTGTTGGAGGGCGGTAAACCATGCCCGACGGGGCAGTTTAGACGGATGCAGCTTGCGAGCTTTCTGATCGACAACAACATGTCAGCAATAGGCCATATGCAGTTTGACGAAGAGGACAGGGTAATATCTTTCGGACTCAAAGGAAGAGCGCTGGAAGCCGTCGTTGATTCCGGGAAACCCTTTAAAAGCAATCATAACATCGGAGCGAGGCCCTGTGCGCGAATATGGCTAACTGACATCAAAAACTGTGAGGATACGCTAAAAGAGCAGTCATCGATGATGAGGAGCAGTATGTCTAAGATCAGGAAACAGCTCGCAACATACAGTGAGACCGGCATCACGGCAAGGCCGGCACTTTAGGCCAATTTCGGCCATATTGCAGATTTTGAGGCCATACGGTATATAATCAAAAATTGCTGTCCGGGGGTCAGGCGCATCTTTTTTGAATAATCTGCGTCTAAACGCCTACAAATGCCAATACAATGCGAAGTAAAAGGAGGAGCAAATGGGAGAAGGAACTGATATTAAGGCTGATTCAGTCCTCGACGTCAAGGGCCTCTGTTGCCCGATGCCGGTGGTCAAGGCCAAGAAAGCGATGGACTCCATCGAAGTCGGCCAGGTGCTGGAGATCATAGGTACGGACCCTGGTTCCAAGGGCGACATGCCAGCTTGGGCAAAACGCGCCGGGCATGAATTCATGGGATCATCTGAAGACGGAGAAGTGTTTCACTTCTGGGTTAAGAAAGGAAAGTGACAATTAACAATGGCTGACCGAGTTGCCATTATCGCGTCCAAAGGAACTCTCGACATGGCATATCCGCCTTTAATCCTGGCCAGCACAGCTGCAGCCATGGATATGGAATGTGCGATCTTTTTCACATTTTACGGTTTGGATATCGTCAACAAGAAAAAATATGCAAACCTGAAAGTGGCCCCAGTAGGTAACCCGGCAATGCCCATGCCTGTACCGAATATTATAGGCATGATACCCGGGATGACAGCAATGGCGAGCAAGATGATGAAGGATATGATGAAGAAGTCGGGTGTCCCGACTATTCCTGAGCTCATAGAGGCATGCCATGATCTGGGAGTAAAGCTCTGGCCGTGTGAAATGACCCTGGGTGTAATGGGCATAAATGCGGAAGACCTGATTCCCGAAGTCGATCCAAGCTGCGGAGCGGCTACATTTCTGGAATTCGCAATAGAAGCGAAGGTATCCCTGTTTATCTAGCCTGCAAGGATGCGAGTATATTCGAGGGGCGGGCTTAAGCCCGCCCCTTTAATTTTCATCCAAGTCTACTTCCACCTTGAGCCAGTCCTCGATCTCTTTACGTTCCACGAGCATCAGTTGTATTTTTTCCATCCATAGATCCTGGAATTCACCGCTTTCCTGAACACTGGCCCCGCCGCTAATTACATTCTCCATAAGCTCAGCGGTTCTCTTTGCTTTTTCCTGGGGGAGGGGTATAAGCCAGGGGTAGAACTTCACCAATACTGTCCTGCCGTTATCCTCTCTAGTGAACCTGAAACACAAGGCCTGCGGATCAGGTTTCTCGTTGCTGAACACAAGCAGGTCTTTTCTCTTAAAACGTGTCCCTAATCCCTTGAACCCGGTCATTGTCGCAGCCCCGGTGATAAACCCGAAAACCTGCGACATGACGCCATACACACCCTCATCAGGTTCTCCGTAGACTGTTATCGAAATCTCGCCCCTTACGGGTATTTCATCTGGATAAAGACTCTTCAGCGCATAGAGACAGCACAGCCATGCGCCAGTCACGGTGGGGCAACTATGACCAGCCAGCTTCACGACATCCGTATACCTGTATTCCAAAACTGCATCTTTCTCCTTAAAGGCGCCCAGAATTTGAGCCAGAGGCTCCTTCAACCGGATACTTTCGGCCTGTTCCATGAAATCGCGAAATATACCATTCAAGATATCCACCCTTCATTAGCCTGATCAATCGGATTATGAATGGAACATACCCGCTTACAGCCAAAAATATTTTTTTGAAAGGACATCTTCCCAAAATTGAATTGACTCATCCTGCCTAAGCAAATATCATATCGGCGCATGACGATACTTGAAAGATTTCAATAAATTTGCATCGGTATATTACGATGCATGCCGTTATAATGCCGTTTGAAAGGAAAAACCATGGCACTGGATGATTACGAGGCTGTTCTTAAGGCAGCCGGAGACCCGGCCAGGGCCAGGATATTGAAACTGCTCGAAGGCAGGGAGTTGTGCGTCAGCCAGCTGATGGAAATTCTGGATTTGAGCCAGTCCACGGTATCCGGTCATCTTTCAGTCCTAAAGAAAGCCGGTCTGTTAAAGCGCAGAAAGAGCGGACGCCTGGCTTATTCTTCGCTAGCCGACCGCAAGCATAACGATTACTCGCTACCGATGCTGGCGCTCATGCTGGGTTGGCTTGACGATGACCCCCAGGTCAGGTCGGATAGGCGCAAACTGGCTATGATCCTGGCTGACAAATAGAAGTCTTTCGTACATGGGAAGCCGGCCTGACCTGTCGGACGGGCGGGTTGTTCTCGACCTCAGCGGCAAAAAAGATAGAACGGCTGATTCGGGGAAGAACTAGGCTTTTCTTAGCGGCGCGTATTCCACCATCAGCTTGCGGGTGCCGCCGTCGGCATCAAAACGCACCGCCACCATGCCTCCTGATTCAATCCCGGTGACGACTCCATTGCCGAAAGTGGCATGCACAACCCTGTCCCCGGCATGAAAGAAGGCGGGCGCCGCAATCGAATGATCCTCAACCTCGTCAGTCTCTTCCGTACCCCCCAATAGCCAGGCGCGAGATTTTTTCGATGACTCGAATTTCACAAGTTCTTCCGGAAGCTCCGAGATGAACCGGGATGCCATATTATAATTACGTGCGCCATAAAGGTTGCGGGTGATAGTATAGGTGAAGTAAAGGCGGCGCATTGCGCGGGTCATGCCTACGTAACAGAGCCGGCGTTCCTCCTCCAGATTCTGTTCTTCCAGCGATCGGGAGTGGGGGAATACTCCTTCTTCGGCTCCGATTATAAAAACCTCGGGAAACTCCAGACCTTTGGCGTTATGAAGCGTCATCAGGGTAATGGCATTAGACTCCTCGACCAGCTTGTCCATGTCCGTATAAAGGGATATCTCCTGGAGAAACTCGCTCATCGAACCCTCTGGTGCCCGCCGGTCGTATTCGGCCGCGACACCGACGAACTCCTGTAGATTCTCGATCCTTCCCTCGGCCTCGATAGTCCGCTCGGCTGAGAGAGACTCAAGATATCCCGAACTGGTTAGGACCTCCTCCAGAGTCTCGGCTACCGGCGCGCTCGCGGCTGTCTCTCTGAGTGCCGACATCTGAGAGCTGAAGTTCATGAGCGCCTTCATGGCCGCCGGTCTGATGTCAGCAATTTCGGTGGCCCGCGCTGCGGCGTCGGTCAGGCTGATGCCCTCTGCGTCTGCAAATCTGGTAATGGCCGATATGGCAGCCTTTCCCAGGCCACGCTTTGGCGAATTCACTATGCGTGTGAAACTTACAGAATCCGCAGGATTTTCAAGCACGAGGAGATACGCCATCGCATCCTTGATCTCCGCCCGCTCGTAGAACTTCGTTCCACCGACCACCCGGTAAGGTATACCGTAGCGGATCAGCATGTCCTCAATCACTCTCGATTGTGCGTTTACCCGGTAAAACAGGGCGATTTCACTTAGAGATACTCCCTCGTCCTGCTGTAACCTTGAAACCTCGCCCGCCACAAAACGCGCCTCGGCGTGCTCGTCATCCACCTCGATTACGCGCACAGCATCTCCTTCACCGAGGTCAGTCCAGAGATCCTTGCTCTTGCGCTCGCTGTTGTTGTGAATCAACGCATTGGCTGCGCTCAATATAGTCTGCGTCGAACGATAGTTCTGCTCGAGTTTGATAACTTTCGCCTCCGGATAATCCTGCTCGAACTCGAGGATATTCCTGACGTCAGCCCCTCTCCATGAATAGATGCTCTGATCATCGTCGCCGACGACGCATACGTTGCGATGCTCGTGCGCGAACATGTTCACGAGAACATACTGGGCATGGTTTGTGTCCTGATACTCGTCTACGAGTACGTGGCGGAAGGCTTTCTGGTAATGCTCGAGTCGCTCGGGAAATCTCTGGAAGAGGTCAACGGTGCGCAGGATAAGATCATCGAAATCCATGGCGTTGTTCGCAAACAGTTTCTTCTCATATAGTTCATAAGTCTTTGTAACCGTATCATCAAAAAAATTCTCAACCATGCCTGAGAATTCTTCCGCATTGATCAGCCTGTTCTTGGCGGAAGAAATAACAGCGTGAATACCTTTGGGGGGGAACCGTTTTATATCAAGGCCAAGCTCGATGAGGCAGCGCTTGACCAGGCGCACCTGGTCGGATGCATCATAAATCGTGAAGTTACTCCGGTATCCCAGTTGCTGGGCTTCCCTGCGCAGGATGCGGGCGCATGCGGCATGGAATGTGCTGATCCACATCGTACGGGCAATCGGGCCGACTAGCGCCTCGATGCGATCTTTCATCTCATTGGCGGCCTTGTTGGTGAATGTGATCGCGAGTATTTCCTGTGGTTTGACACCCTGGGCTGCGATCAGAAATGCGACCCTGTGGGTCAATACCCGCGTCTTGCCGCTGCCGGCGCCCGCAAGCACCAGCAATGGCCCTCCAGGAGTCTCCACAGCCTGGCTCTGAGGCTGGTTAAGACCCTCGAGCAACTCATCAATGGAAAGATTGGTTTTACGGATTTCAGACATTGGAATACGTTCCAGTCGATCGTCAGGTTTTTTTAAGCGATGTGTTTCAGGATGAATTTCACTGGGGAACTTTTCAGGCAGCTGTACCCAGTAAATATCCCACAGCCACACAGATTAGTCCGGCACTGACCATCTTGATTCCTGAAAATACAACGCGCTCCCGCGATATGGCGCCCAGAAAAATGCCAAGAGCGAACAGCTCGCAGAAAGCCAGTGCGAATGAAATATAGTAAGCCGTTTTAAATGGAATGGCTGATCCCAGAAAGAACGGTGAAACAGCAATCGCGGCCGCGGCAAAAGGTGAAAATCCATCAACCAGGGCTACAATAATCGTAGCATAGGTTGAGGCGTGGCCGATATCAGTATCCTTCAGATTACTTAAAGTCGATTCTTCCAGCTCCTGCAATGCACGACTGCGTTCCGCGTGCTCGGTCATATAGGCGCCGTAAAAACCGGAAATACCCATGGCAAAAGATGCAGTCATGCCCAGAACGACGATCTTGCCGGCATCTTCCAGGTGGCCGAAATAGCCTCCAACCAGCACACCCAGAATGGTAAGGACACCGTCAAAGGCGTTCATGGCAAAATATCGGCGCGCGATCTCACCGACACTTGCTATCCGGTGGTACTTGCGCAGAGTTCGGATGCTGGGCAGTTTCAAGGAGTGGGGGATACCCCCTTAGTCACCTCATCCAACGCGCGGAAATATCCTGCGGAGTATTGGCTTCTTCAATTAATTCCTTGCCGGTGGAGACCTTGTCGATGCTATGGATGCTGCCGCCGCTTTCCTGAATTACAGCCGCCACCTCATCGAAGTTTATGTGCGGACCCTCGAGAGTGATCTTGATGTTCTCGACCTTGTTATCGATCTCGTTGAGAACGACGTCGGTACCCTCTACTCCATCAAGATCTCCAAGCTTTACCGCAAGATCAAGGATCGTCGGTTGATGAGGTTTTAATACATCCAGTACAAGCCTTCTTACTTTACTCAATTGTCTATCACACTCCGTTTTTGATTGGTATTAGTCACAAAAAATCATATCAAAGAAGCCGCGGCCACGCAGCAGATTTCTGACGGCACGCTGGGTAAAATCTATATCCCGGAGCCGTGATAATAGTCAAAAACCTTGTCCAGCTCCCGTTCGCCTTCTTCCTGGGCTTTCTCTATTTCTTCCCGTTTTTCCGGAAAAGCATCCTTGAATTCATTTTCCAGTTCAACGAGACGCCTTACCAGTGATTGCATTGCATCAGCAACCGGATCCGGGAGGTGAGTCCAGTCAAGATCAGCAGCTCCTATCTTGCGGCCTCTTTCGCGAACCGGCCGTCCCGGATTTCCGACAACCGTAGAGTTGGGGGGGACGTCCTGAATCACAATGCTTCCGGCCCCGATCTTGGAGTTATCACCGATTGTGACCGAACCCAGCACTTTAGCACCAGCACCCACGGTCACGCCATCTTGTACCGTGGGATGACGCTTGCCGGTCTCTTTGCCTGTTCCTCCAAGCGTGACACCCTGGTATAGAGTCACGTTCTCTCCCACCTCGGTAGTCTCACCTATCACCACACCCGATCCGTGGTCGATGAAAAATCCCTCGCCGATGACAGCCGCCGGATGTATCTCTATGCCTGTGAGAAATCTGTTCACCTGCGAAATAATCCGTGGCGCGACAGGCAGTTTCTGCTCATAGAGAAAGTGTGCCATACGATGAAGCAGGATAGCATGCAGGCCTGAATAGCAGGTCAATGTCTCAATTATGTTCGATGCGGCCGGATCCCGCTCCTGAACCGCAGAAATATCTCTCCTGATCGCACCAAAAGTGCGGTGTAATTCGCCTCCGCGGTTAAGCCAGAAGTAAGCCCCGCTGGCGGCGGCTATTAATGCGATTCCGGATTTTTTTGGGACGTTCATTATGATTGGTTTTGAACTTACCGTCACATAAGGATAATATCTTACTGATCTTCGTTAATATTAGCAGAATAATAATAACAATAGCCCAACAAAATACAGAGCCGTGCCTCCAGGAGGTTTCGACATGAAAACCCAGCGTCTCGAGTTAACATTTCCCGAGAAACTCATAAAGAAGCCTGTCGTCTACCAGCTTGTCAAAGAATTTGATGTTATTCCAAACATCAGACGGGCCAATATCGATGAGAAGTTCGGCTGGATGGTTCTGGAGATCAGCGGCAATGATGAGAATCTTGAAAAGGCTTTCAGTCACCTGGAAGCAATGGGCATCGAGGTTGAATTCCTCGACTCATTCGTGGAGTAAGTCAGAGAATTCATATGTCCTGGCCCCGGTTCGCTTAAAAAACAGAGCCGCCGAAGCCAGGAATATGAAGAACTTTCCTAATGACTTTGAATCAGGTTCTCACCGCCACCCGGGGTAGGAACCGGCGGTACGTTGGTTCCATGGCAGTCCATGCAATTATTCTGTGAAGGCAGACCGTTGACCGCGACTGGTTCTTTGTTGGCCGCTACAAACTTGCTGTCTACCTTGGCGTTCAGATACTCGACTGTTTTCGCGGCGACATCCGACGATAGGCGCGCACATCTTTCCATCTGCTGGGGACTTAGGAAACCTACACCTTCTTTCTTCATCCACTTGCCGACTGACAGGTGACACAGCGGACTATCACTCTTGCTGACGGACTTGATCTGGGCTTTCGGATTAACCGGCTTGTAAACAGGCAATTCTGTCTCTGTGTACCACCTCATGACTTCATTAAGTATTTCCTCACCGACCTTGGGGCCTGCCGCAAGCGAAGCCGCCATGCCGGCGCCTATCAGTGTACCGCAGGTGCCACCCCAACCGGCCGTACCGCCGTGTGCGTAGGTAATAGCCTCAACAGGGAAGGAGTTATAGGGGTCACCAACCTTTTCTCTCAGCATGTTCACGATTCCACTCATCGTTGCAAAAGCGCAAAAACCGACGAACCAGTCGTCATGCGCGATCTCCTGGATCTTTATTACGTCAGCACCGTCAAGTTTGACATAAGGCCAGGGAAGAGTAGCTCCCTGGGTTTTGGACGTAGCCGTTGTCGTCGTGCTCGAATCTCCACAACCGGCGAGCAGTCCCAGACTGCCACCGGTCATGGCCACAAGGCTGCCGGCTGCGGTGATCTTACCCGCGCCTACGAGTAATTCCCTCCTGGAAAGTGACTTTTTCTCCTCGTTTTTGCTTTTCAAAACTTTACCCCCCCCATTGTGAAAAGTTCGCAATTTCCAGCCAGCAAAACAGATATATACATGAGCCCTGTAATTAGTACCCATCTGCCAATTTAGCTAACAAAACATGCAGGCTACATCTCGCTAGCCGATCTGTTCCGGTTCGCTGAAGTTATACACTTATGGGAGCAAGAACCGTGCCAAGCAGGAATATTTGCGCGTAAATGATTGCAGTATGCGTAAGGGTGGGGGGTAATCTGAGCAACGATCAACAATTATGGCAGCAAATTGATTTCGCAAGACACTCTCAGATGTGTCAAATGCTACTCAGTCTGCGGCAAATTTGTCAAAATCTCGTTCATGCTGCCCGTCCTGAAACCTTCGAGGTCCAGCGTTACGTAGACGTACCCAAGCTCTTTGAAACGCGACAGGATTCCCTGGCGCAGGTCTGGGGAAGTCAGCCTGTCCAGCGCTTCCTCGGAAACCTCAATACGGGCCATTTCGCCATGATCCCTGACACGCAAGGGCTCAAGATTCAAGCCTTGCAAAAACTCTTCAGCCTGCTCGACCCTTCTTAAACCCTCACGGGTTATTCTTTGCCCATATGCAAAACGGGAAGATAAACATGCCTGAGCCGGTTTCTCCGAGTTTTCCAACCCGAGCATGCGAGCCAGTTCGCGCACATCTTCCTTGCTGGCGCCGATTTGC
The DNA here is from genome assembly GCA_041660545.1 of Thermoleophilia bacterium. Lineage (GTDB taxonomy): Bacteria > Actinomycetota > Thermoleophilia > BMS3ABIN01 > BMS3ABIN01 > JBAZWE01. The sequence goes on along the minus strand of JBAZWE010000018.1, from coordinate 13,893 downwards.
GCCAGGGGATGCACAACACCAGCTTCATCGCTCGCCCTGATTCCCGGTCTGTGATCGCCAAGGTCATCGGCATTCACTCCATCAGCCAGGCTTCTGATTCCCTTTTTATCCGCCACCTGGCGCACTTTCTGCCAGAGTTCGCGTTTGCAATAGAAACAGCGGTCAGGTGAATTTGCCGCAAAATCTTCGCAGTCCATTTCCTGTGTATCAACAATTGAGTGTGAAACACCAATGCTTGTAGTAAATTCCAACGCCATTACCAGTTCCTGGGCCGGAAGTGTTTCCGAACGCGCAGTCACGGCCAAAACGTTTTCCTTACCCAGTGCTTCTAGGGATGCTGCCACTACTACGGAGGAATCAACCCCGCCGGAAAAAGCCACAGCAATACTTTGCAGCGGCTTCAATACCTCCATCAGGCTGTCTATGGTTTTAGTCATCAGATTCTATGCTGGATGCAAATGCATTCATGCATTCCCGGCCTCCTCGATACTTATCTTGGCCTCCACAAACTCTTCATCAACGATTTTGAAAGCGTTGCAGACAGGTTCGTCATCCATCAGAGAGATAATTAGATAAATCGATTCCGGATGAAGAACAATCCCGGGCTCGGGAACAGCAAGATTCAGATCCACGGCTGAAGGTATGGCCGGAGAGTGGGGGTGAGTATGAAAAATTGCCACAAGCTCCAGACCCTTTTTCCATATCTCGTCAAACACATCAAAAAGCTCCTGCCTGCCCATATCATAACGAGTAGCGCTGTGCCTGACATTTTCCATCAGATAGACGTGCTTTACGTTCCCATCCCTGTCGCCTGCCAGGACTCCGCAGGCTTCTTCGGGTTTACACGCATACCCATGTTTGTACATGGAATCCAGCTGCGCCGTGGAAAGCAGCAGTGGCTCAGACATCAGCCAGTTGAGCCGGGCGCCTGTGTATCGCAGGTATAGGCATATTCGATCAGCTCTGTAATCGTGGGATTTTCGCCGCATACGGGACACTTCGGATTTCGTTTCGCGTTCAACTCATGAAAGTGGAGCGCCTCAGCGTCGAACTGAAGCAACCTGTTGTAAAGCGGCTCGCCGACTCCCGTTATCATCTTGAGGACTTCTGTGGCCTGCAGCGTTCCAACAACGCCTGCTACCGCGCCTAAAATACCTGCTTCCGCGCAGCTGGGCACGGTACCGGGTGGGGGTGGCTCTTCATAAACACATCGATAGCAGGCAGTCTCGCCGCCGCTGATACTCATTACCAATCCCATGAACCGAAGGATGCCGCCCTCAACAAGTTTTTTCTTCTTCATTACGCAGGCATCGTTTATCAGGTATCGGGTCGGAAAATTGTCAACACCGTCAACAACGATGTCATAGTTTTCCAGCAGGGAAAAAATATTGTCTTTCGTAAGACGTTCGTGATAGACATCGACTTCGATGTGAGGATTTATCTGCTTCATTGACTCGCTGGCGCTATGAACTTTTGGCTTGTCGACATCGGTGGTTGAATGAATGATCTGCCTCTGCAGGTTCGTTACATCCACGACATCGTCCTCGATGACACCGATATGACCAACGCCGGCCGCGGCGAGATATAGCAGAACCGGGGAACCAAGTCCGCCGGCTCCCACTACGAGAACGTTGGCGTCCTTGAGTTTCTGTTGCCCCGCGCCGCCAACCTCGGACAATATGATATGCCGCGAGTAGCGCAGGATTTCTTCTTCAGTCAGATTGAACAAGTTCCCCCTCCCATGAAGTAGAGGAAATCGACTTTATCACCATCACTTAACGAGATATTCTCAAAGTCACGCCGCCTCAATACCGAGCCGTTTATGCGAACGTTGGCATACAGTGAGTTTTCTCCCCGGGATTCCAGCAGCGATCTTACGTCAGCGTCTCCACTGTATCGGACAGGCTTGCCCTGAACAGTCAGTAGCATGCAATCAGCTCCCCTGGCATCCTCTTCAAATGATAGCAGCTTGTTACCTTTTTCTGAATGCGCACCGCATTCGCTCATCCTAGTCAGCCTCCTCCCATTATCCCCCCGCTTTCTTTACGTATATCTCAACATAACCTTCCATATCCTCGATGCCGAGGACCTGATGACCGTTGCCCTTGACCCACTGGGGCAGGTCAGTCTTGCTGGTCGGGTCGTCCACTAATACCTTGACGATGCCGCCGCCGCCGAGCAGCTCCAGCGCCAGCGCCGTCTTAACGGAAGGCATGGGGCATTTCAGGCCGCGCGCGTCCAGAAGCGTATCTTCCTTTACATCCATTAAAGCCTCCAACGATTCGAAGTGCAGGAAATCAGATATTACTCTAACGCCCTACATGCCTCCGAACAACTGTGTTGTCAGGTATCGCTCGCCTGTGTCAGGCAGTATGAATACAACCAACTTGCCCTTGCTGGAAGGTCTGCGAGCGACTGCCAGCGCTGCAAATGCGGCAGCGCCAGATGAAATACCACAGAGAATTCCTTCCTCGGTCGCCATCCTCCTGGCTGTCTCTTCAGCATCTTCGTTCGATACCTGAAAGACCTCGTCATAGATTTCCGAATTCAGGATATCGGGTACAAACCCGGCTCCGATGCCCTGGATCCTGTGCGGTCCGGGATCACCGCCGGACAGCACCGCTGATGACTTGGGTTCGACGGCCACCACATATACGGAAGGCTTTCTTTCCTTGAGTACCTCGCCGGTACCAGTTATCGTGCCACCGGTACCAATACCGGAGATAAAGACATCTACCTCTCCGTCAGTATCACGCCAGATCTCTTCAGCAGTCGTCCGGCGATGTACTTCAGGGTTTGCGGCATTTGTGAACTGGTTCGGAACAAAAGCTTTTTTGCTCCCCAATGCCAGTTCCTCTGCTTTTTCCACGGCGCCACGCATGCCTTCAGGCCCGGGCGTAAGGATAAGCTCGGCTCCATATGCCTTGAGCATCGCGCGGCGCTCGATGCTCATCGTCTCAGGCATAGTCAGCAAAAGCTTGTAGCCCTTTACGGCGCATACGAATGCCAGACCGATACCTGTATTGCCACTGGTCGGCTCGATAATCAGAGTCTCACCGGGAGTGATGCTGCCATCCTTTTCCGCCGCTTCGATCATACTGATACTTATACGGTCCTTGACACTGCCACCCGGATTAAGACTTTCCATCTTGGCCACAACAGTCGCATCGATCCCCTCAGCGATCCGGTTGAGCTTTACCAGAGGCGTATTGCCGATCAAATCCGACAGGCTTCCCGCTATATTCATATTTGCTCTATGCTTCATATCCGCCTTGCTGCTTGTGGTAGGCATTTTTTTATTCCTTCCCGCCCCGGTTAAATGTAATACATTTCCTTTACCTGTTCCTGCATAAGGCTTTCCCTGTAAGCCAGATCAGCTATATTTGCGGCGCTCAGCACGCCCTCAACGCTGGTCTTCACGTCGGTCCAGACATCTTTGACGACACAACGGTCGATCTTGTCACATGCCGCCCCGGCGGTGCATGCGGAGGGGGCGACGTTCCCATCAAGGACCACGACTACATCAAGCACGGTGATATCCTCCGGCAGCATCTTAAAACTAAATCCACCACGTACGCCACGATGGCTGTTTAAAATTCCCGCTTTACGGAGACTGGAGAATAGCTGCTCGAGAAACTGCAGCGGGATCTCGCGCTTGGAAGCAATATCCGCTATCGGAACCGGTTGCCCATCATTGTGATGGGCCAGCTCAACAAGTGCTCTTACCGCATACTTGCTCTTTGCTGAAATGTTCATTGTTTCTCCATATCTAAATAAAATTGATAAATCTTATAGGGTTTATGAATCATAATAGGTTATATAGGAATTGTCAAGATGCTAATAAAGATTATGTTCATGAAATTCCAAATGGCATAAAAACAGGGGTTAAGAGAAAGGATTGTCGAACAGGGGACTGCATGCATGAATTTGAAGTCATAGAACATACCGCCGACGTAGGTATTCGCGCCTTCGGAAATACAGAGAAGGAGGCATTTGAAAACGCTGCCCTGGGCATGTTCAGTCTGTTATGCGACATCGACAGTGTACAAGAGATACAGACGTACACGGTTGAAGTCAAAGCCGGTGATCGGGAAACCCTGCTCGTTGAATGGCTGAATGAATTACTTTATCTGCATGAAAGCCGGGGCGTACTACTAAAAAGTTTCAAAGTGACGGAGCTCGCTGAAACACGTCTCGTGGGGTATGGTGTAGGAGAAACTATAGACGAGAGCCGTCATACACTGGAAGCCGATATCAAAGCTGCAACGTACTACATGTTACGAATTCAAAAAACCCAGGGGAAATGGGAGGCTGAAGTCATTTTCGATGTTTAACTTGAATATCGATCGATACTGATATGGAAAACAGCCTGGAACTTATCGAGATTACCCCATGGTGCTGGGAGATTCCCAAAACCGGATCCATGCGGGTGCCTGGCCGAGTGTTTGCCGATCGCAACCTGGTAGAGATCGCCGCGCAGGAAAAAGCGCTCGAACAGGTGAGCAATGTCGCCTGTCTTCCGGGAATTGTAACCGCATCGCTTGCCATGCCCGACATTCACTGGGGCTACGGTTTTGCCATCGGCGGCGTTGCCGCCTTCAGGATGGATGATGGAGTTATTTCGCCCGGTGGTGTCGGCTATGACATCGCCTGCGGTGTAAGGCTGATCAGATCCAACCTCAATATCCACGATGTTCGCGCTCATGTGCCGGATCTCATACACGAACTCTCACGCATGATTCCCGCTGGCGTCGGTCGCGGTGGAGACATCAAATTCAACCGTCGCGAGATGGATCAACTTATTACCAAAGGCGTGCCCTGGCTGACGGAAAAGGGGTATGGTTGGCATAATGACATTGACGCCATTGAGGACGGTGGCGTTTTTGAAGGTGCAGACCCGGAGCTGCTCAGCTTAAGAGCGCGCGAACGTGGCTTTTCCCAATCTGGAACTCTGGGAGCGGGAAATCACTTCATTGAGGTGCAGCGGGTCGAGAAAATATTCGATGAGAAAGCTGCGGCGGCATTCGGCATATTTGAAGATCAGCTTTGTCTGATGGTGCATTCGGGTTCCCGTGGTCTGGGACACCAGATCTGCACCGAATATGCCAAGAAGATGGTCGGCGTCGCGGTACGCGCCGGCATCGATCTGCCGGACAGACAGTTAGCCTGCGCACCGATCAACAGTCGTGAAGGCAAGGATTACTATGCCACCATGGCCTGTGCCGTGAACTTTGCTCGCGCCAACAGACAGGTTATGACCCATCTGGTCCGGCGATCGTTTGAATATATCTTCAAGACATCCGCGGAGGCCCTGGGTCTGGACCTTGTCTATGACATCTCACACAACATGGCCAGGTTTGAGGAACACGAGGTGGGAGGGGAGAAGCTGAAACTATGTGTCCACAGAAAGGGAGCTACGAGATCGCTTCCTGCAGGTCATCCGGACGTTCCCAACATTTATCGTGCGGCGGGACAACCGGTTATAGTTCCAGGAGACATGGGCACAGCATCATACCTGCTCAAGGGGACTGAAAAAGCGCTTACCGAAAGCTTTGGTTCTACCTGCCATGGAGCTGGACGGGTTCTGGGCCGAAGGGCTGCAAAAAAACTGATACAGGGCCATGAGCTTAAGTCGCGGTTGGAGATGCAGGGCATCACGGTCATGGCTGGCCATCCTTCAACTCTGGCCGAAGAAGCCCCGGAAGCTTACAAGGACATTGATAGAGTAGTAGAAGTCTGCCATAAAGCCGGTCTGTCCGAAAAGGTCGCCCGGCTCACACCTCTGGGAGTCATCAAGGGGTAAGGGCGAAACGAAAGCAAGAAATTTCGCCTAGAGAAGCGTCGGTTTTCTTAAATCCCCGCACATGCACGATGCGTTTTCATCAACAGCATCAACCGCCTCCAGAATGATCCGCGACTGAGCTATGGCGTCCTGTTCAAAAATTTCTTTTAAAACTTCGTGCTCCCAGTCCCGCACAACTCCCTCGGCGTAATTGACAACGATATACAGCGCCGCGTAGCAGGCGCCGATGTCACGTGCCAGCCATACCTCGGGACACATGCTCTGTCCGATGATGTCGCCATGAGGCTGCATCATCCGGATCTCGGCGCGGCTTTCAAACCTTGGACCTTCAGTGACTACACATGTACCGCGTCCGAATACCCTACCGGCCGCATGTCCGGGAGCGGCGTTGAAAAGTGCGGAACCCAATACCGAACATACCGGGTCACGCATTATCAGAAGATGATCTCCCAATACGGGTGTGGGATTTCGGTAGGTGGTCAGATCGACATAATCGTCCGGTATGACGATATCACGCGGATCCAGCAGTGGATTTAGGCTGCCGACGCCCGCTTCAGAGAAGATGTGCCTGACTCCAGCCTGTGCCAGTACCCAGAAGACCTGCCTGGACGCATCCCCGCGAAGGACTCCGTCCCGCCAACCATGCAAACGCACATTAAGGCAACGTCGTCCGCCGGCTGTCTCGAAAAGTCTGAAAATCGGGGATGGTCCAAAGGGTGTATCGAATTCCATTGAGTTTTCAATGATCCTGGCGCCGGAGTTAGCGTCTTCGGGAAACGAGCATCCACGCGTCCCGGAGCCACCGATCACAGCCCAGTCCGCCTTGGGAATATTACTGGAACTCACGGCCTCGAAATCGACTGTAAGTGTTCAACCTGAATGTGCAGATGGTTGCCGCTGTCGTATGTATACCGGCTGAGCTGCTGCTCGACACATCCATCCAGCTCCCTGACCGCGCCCAATCGTGTCTCCCCAGCGCGAACCGGCTGTCCCAGGGAAGCCTCGAGATTCGTCATATGGGTCATTACAACAAGTAGTCTGGTCTGGTTTTGCGGCTGGATCTTGATCTCCGTATCGGGACATTGCCCTTTCAGGTTATATGACCTGATGCCGGCAATCGTGCCGTCGACCGGTGCGAATACCTTGGTGCCAGGCGGCGCCCCGATGTCCAGCGAACAGGTTACGGATCCGAGCGTGCCACCTTCACTCATCACGAAGTACCCGGGACCATCTCCGTCAGTGAAAACATTTAGATTAGACAGGATCGAACCGTTGATCTGGCGGCCGGCCGGACTCATGCTCACAACTCCCTCACCATCAACAGGGTGATAGCCGATCGCTGTTACTTCTTCCTGAAAAATGGGCAACATCAGATTCAGCTCGTCAGCCTTGGCCAGCTGAATCTGTTCCGGTAACCTGGTCGTGGCAAGGGCTCTTGACGCCGACATCGCATGATCATCGAGAAGGGGTGTAGAGGATGCCCTCGAAGATACAATGACAGCAGCCATCGCTATCATCGCCAGGGCAAACATAGTCGCAAGAAAAGCCGCGGAGTGCCAACGAAAACGATATCTTCGGGCTGAAACTCGCGGCTGTAGAGTGTGGGGCTCTGAAGCCATACGTTAAGAACCATATCATCTGTACGGGGTTTTTCAACCCCCATTGATACAATTGGCACTAACTTTTCCCAAGTCATCGACATTTATTATTCAATATTTGTGTGTAATCTCGCTGATTGCGTCTGATATATAATATTTCTCATCTTTATGTGTGTATGTCGTTATAGGGAATGTACGACACCATTGACGGCAGAAAACGCAATCTGATGAAAAAGAGTCCGTCTGGAGAGACTGAATGAGCATAAAAAAACTGAATATTATAATTCCCAGATGGATACAGGTCGTCGGACTTCCTGTGATAATTCTTTTTCTCTGGTTTACTGCGTCATTGATAACCCAGGTACTGTTTATCTTCGCCAGCGCCGCCATTCTGTCCCTGATACTCGATCCACTGGTCAGACAGCTCGAAAGAGTCAGGGTTCCACGTTTCATAGGTGTTTTTGTCGTTTACCTTGCGCTTATCGCAATTATTGTTCTCCTGCTTATACTTCTGATCCCGCCAGCGATCAGTCAGCTGCAGAATCTGGTCAACAACATGCCTGGCTATACCGACACGGTCAAGGAACAGGTGAACAACTGGATTTCCCGTCTTGAGGGGCTGAACCTGCCTATCAATGTAAGCGACGAGGCCAGAAAGATGACAGACCGCTTTGAAGGTGCCCTGGTGCATCTTGGATCACTGCTGCTTGAATATTCCATCAACTTCGTCAGCGCTCTGACCCAGATCGTAGTGGTTTTGATAATTTCTATATATATGCTGATCGACTCGAAGCGCATCGGACGCTTCATCAGAAACTTTTTCCCGGGGGACCAGCAGGAAGACGCCGACGAATTCGTCCAGAGAAGTCAGAGTGCGGTGAACCACTGGGTACGTGGGCAGGCTCTGCTTTGTATGCTGATCGGCATCAGCAGCGGTATCGGAATCTGGTTTTTAGGCGTGATCGGAGTTTGGCCTGAGGGCGCGCAATACTCGGTTTTCTTCGGAGCCTGGGCTGGAGTGACAGAATTTATCCCTTATCTAGGTCCAATTTTAGGTGCGATTCCTCCAGTTGTCGTCGCCATGTTCGCCTCGCCCTGGGCCGCCCTGGCGGTTGTGCTGGTTTTCATATTTATCCAGCAGGTTGAGGGACATATCCTGGTCCCGAACATCATGGGTTCGGTTGTTGGAGTTCATCCTCTCGTAGTGATTTTTGCGACTCTGGCGGGCGCCGAGATAATGGGTATTCCCGGCATGTTCCTCGCGCTTCCTCTGGTGGCACTTACGCGTGAGGTAGTTGCCTTTTTCAAGCCTCGCATTTCACTGCAGAAGTGGCAGATGGCCGATGAGGCCGAATTTAAGAATGAAATCGTGACTCAGGTAGAAGGGGAGAGGCCGTCCGGGAACGAATAGGTTGAGCGTAAAGAACTGCCGTCTCCGAAAGGTTTGAATGAGGCAGAAGATTCTCGTCCCAAAGTACGTCCAGTATATTCTTTTGCCGTTGATGCTGCTGTTCGCTTTGTGGTTTCTCAGCACGGTTCTGAAAATACTCATCATGTTCCTGCTGGCGGCGATTATCGCTTTTGTTCTGGACCTGCCTGTCACACTGCTTCAGAAAAAGATGCGTCTGCCAAGGTTGATGGGCGTGATTCTAGTATGGGTGCTTATCCTGGCGGTATTCGCGGGACTGGTTGCGCTCATTGTGCCGAACATTATCTCCGAGCTTAACTCCCTTATTGAAAATATACCGGAATACTCCAACCGGACACAGTCGATCGTTGAAGATTTCCAGAAATGGTTCGGAGAGCTGGACATCCCCTACAAACCCGATAT
>JBAZWE010000018.1:0-4651 GCA_041660545.1 Thermoleophilia bacterium | reverse complement strand
TCTCAGGATGTTGTATCCAGGATTCAGTCCAGTGGAACTGATGTTGCTCAGCGTGCCCTGGGATTCGCTGAAACACTTTTTAACATAGGTCTTAATACTTTCCTTATCCTGATCATCTCGATCTATATGCTGATCGACGCTAACCGGCTTAGAGAGGCTGCGAGAAACCGTATCCCATCAGCGTTTCGTGAGGATGCCGTACATCTGTTTGCACACATACAGACAGCGTTGGGAAGTTACCTGAGGGGTCAGATGCTGATCTCGGCCGTTATGGGCATCCTGGGAGGAATGATCGCATGGTATGGCGGCAGCGGTACTTATGTATTTATCATCGCAGTGTGGGTGGCGCTTACCGAAGTAATCCCGCTCATCGGTCCGTTTCTGGGCGCCACGCCGGCTATCATACTGGCCTACTTTGCTGTCAGTCCCGGCAGGGCTCTGATAGTCGCCCTCCTGTTTCTGGCGGCTCAACAGCTCGAGGGCCACATCCTTGTTCCCAGAATCATGGGAAAAAGCGTGGGGGTCCATCCTCTCTGGGTCATGTTCGCAGTTTTGAGCGGAGCAACGATCGCGGGTATTATGGGAGGCCTGCTCGCAGTGCCTACAGTGGCAATCGTCAAGGTTATTATTGATTTTTATCACGAAGAGCTCGTTATGGAACAATGGGACCGCCCATTGCTGGAAAAGACGCTGGTGGATGAAGCCGAAACCGCATAAGCAGTTATTGGATAACACCAGCCCTATCCCATGAGACTCTCAGAGTTACTCGCCGGCGCCAGGATAATCCGCCAATCCGCGGATTCATCGCCCAAAATCACAGGCCTGGCAATCGACTCTCGCAAAGTCAAGCCCGGTTATCTTTTTGCCGCCATCAACGGTTTTAAAATCGATGGGCACAGGTTCATACCCGAGGCATCCAGGGCCGGCGCCGCCGCCGTTCTTACCGAACGCTGGGTGGATGATCTCACAATACCACAGGTACAGACTCCGTCGGTCCGTCAAGCCATAGCACTTGCCGCCGCCAGTTTTTACGATAATCCCTCGGAAAAACTTACCCTCATAGGGGTCACTGGAACCAATGGCAAGACCACAACCACATATTTTATAGAATCGATCCTGCGCGCTGCGGGAAAAAAGACTGGTCTGCTGGGCGGGATCGAATACAGGCTGGGTGAAGAAACCATGCCGGCCACAAGGACGACTCCGGAAGCTATCGATCTTGAGTCGATGCTGGCCAGGATGGTCGATCTCAAAGTCGATACCGCCACCATGGAGGTCTCTTCACACGGAATCGATCTTTACAGGGTCGCGTATCTAAATTTCGCCGTCGCGGTCCTTACCAATCTCACCCGCGAGCATCTGGATCTTCATCAGGATATGGAAGTTTATTATCAGACGAAACGCAGGCTGTTTAACGCCGGCATCGATGAGCGCGGCAAGGGATTGCCAGTGCGCGCGCCCTACGCGGTAATCAACACCGATGATGAGTATGGACGGCGGCTGGCCATGGAGCTGTCAGACGAGACTGGCCGGCGGATATTGACATATGGACTTGGTATCGATTCAGACGTACATGCAAAAAATATTGAAAGATCCGGCTGGAAGACTTCCTTCGATCTGGTGACACCTTCAGAAGAAGTTCGGGTAGTCATGAATATTCCCGGAGATTTTAATCTCTACAATGCTCTTGCAGCCGCCGCAGCTGCCTGTACCCTCGGTATTTCGATAGAGCTGATAAGTAAAGGGATCGCCGCCTTTACGGGGGCGCCGGGAAGATTTGAGCTGGTCGATACGAACATGCCTTATCGTGTAATAGTTGACTACGCTCACAACGAAGACGGGCTGGCAAAAGCCATCAGTGCCGCCAGATCTCTAACATCCGGAAGGGTCATCGTAGTATTTGGCTGTCCCGGTGAGCGCGACCGGGAGAAACGCCCGGGAATGGGAAAGATATCGGGCACACTCGCCGACCTTGCAATTCTGACGACCGACGATTGCTACGACGAACCGCCAGAACAGATCCTTGATGAAACCGAACCGGGTTTACGGGAATCAGGTGGCGATTATTTACGTATTGCTGACCGTCGCTCAGCAATCAGAAGCGCGCTTGAAACGGCCGGCAAGGGAGACATTGTTCTCATCGCCGGCAAGGGACATGAAACACGTCAGATCATGGCCTCGGGTCCGCTACCGTTCAACGACAAAGACATTGTCCTTGGCATTTTGAACCGTCGGCCTCAGTAACAAATTATTTTTATTACGCATATAGCATAATTTTTGATTTTCTTCGTACAGATTCCGTTGCATGAGATGCCTCCTGGTGATAGTTTTCTCACTGTCGTCATAAATGACAACAGTGACCTAAAGTGGAGGCGATCATGTTGAAGCGGAAGTGGATGTTGAGTGCTGCAGTGGCATCGGTAATTTTGGCTGTAAATTCGTTGCCGGGGAGTGCGTCGGCGGCCTGTGGAGGTCAACCACCACTTCCGCCGGAAGGCCTGTTCTGGCCAACCGGCGGACAGATCATCAAGCCATGGAGTCTCAATTGCTCTACCGATAGCGGGCATCGGGGTCTTGATGTCGCTCTTCCCGAAGGAACCATTATCGGCGCCGTCGCGGATGGTGTCGTCTCCTTCGTGGGCTACACCCCTGCCGAAGGTGGCGGAACCACTGTTTCCATCACGCACGACACGGGATTAAAAAGCACTTATCTCCATATTTCTCCGGTCACAGTTCAAGAAGGAGCCAGAATACGACAGGGAGATCCAATCGGTCTGAGTAACGGCGCGCCTATACACTTGGGCATCAAGCTATCCGGCGCCAGGGAAGAATATTTTGATCCAAGCCTTTATCTGGTGGACAGGATTACCGTTCAGGCTGCCACGGATACAGTTCCGCCACAGGAGACTCCCATACCTTTAACTACCGGCCAGGCACCACCCACGCCAGCCGGCACCGGGGTTGATGTTGCGGCTTCGGCATCTTCAACAAATACATCCTCGGATGCTTTAAAAGAACCTGCAGGCTTGTTGCATGAACAGCGACTTCTCTCCAGTTCACGTACTGTCACTACTGTCCTCCCGCCTATTCCGCTGCCATTTCCCTTCGAAGATGCAACCCGGCCTGCAGCATTATCGCCTGATCCATCACAAGTGATAGCGCCCGAACTCTCATCCCTGCGCAAATTGCCTTCCCTGAATATAACGCCAGCAATGAAAGACAAAAATCCGGTCCATGGTCGTTATGAGAAATCCGCTGATGAAAAACTGCTTCCGTTTAGTAAATCCATCACGCCACCCATCGCTGCGTTGTTAATCGCCGCGATCATCATGCGTGGCAGGAAGATACATCGCTTGCCTGCTGTCAGGACCGCATAAAACTTGCCTGTGGCGCAAAGGCATAGGCAAGTTTCCGGCGGAATGGACGCCTTATCACCCTGCTGAGCGCCATTTCCTTATTTACCTGAGGCATAAGCTGCTTTATATGTTCGCGGTAGACTGACGCGGGATTGTCTGAATCCAACGACAAACCAGCCATGGCGCCACTGGCCAGGGCGTAATTTATGCCCTCGCCGGTCCAGGCACTTGCCAAACCAGCCGCTTCACCAGTAAGAAACAGGTTCGATTTGCCTGTGGCTATCTGTCTGCGCGAACGCAAGCGAGTGACATTTTGGATCCGCGCCGGTTGGGTTAGAACTCCGTCGATACCGTGCTTTTTTGAGAGGTGTTCTCGAAAATACCGGAATCGTTCAGTGATGTCTTCAGATGATCCATCATAGCCGGCACCTATGAGCAGGTGATCGCCTTTGGGAATAACCCATCCATAAAAATCCTTGTCATTGTTCAGGAAGGTCATAAAGCAGTCAACTGGAACACCCTCGGAAATGATTCTCTCCTGCATGGTCATCCAGCGGGCGGGAGCCTTCCAGCCACAGCTGCGTCTTACACTGGAATCTGTCCCATCAGCCCCAATCAGATATCGGGTTTCCACTACGTGTTTTCGACCCGATCGCCCGATGCAGACTCTTAGCTTGTTGCCGGACACCGTAGACTGCGCGGAGATAAAACGGGATCGTGGCCATGCTTCGATACCATCTCTACAAAAAACCTTATCGAGCAGCCATTTGTCCAGACGTGTGTGCTCGATGTTGAAATAGACATCACCCAGGATTCCTGCGGAATGCTTCTGTTTCAAATCAAATAGACGGCGGTCTATAAATTTCGGACTGCTGAATACCGATTCCGGAATCCCGTACCTCGACAACAGCTCATGCGATCGTTTCGAAAGAACGCCACCGCAAATGATGTCACGCGGCATATCGCTGCTTTCCACCATCAAAACGCGCATCCAGGAAGGGGCGTTCAGCACAGCCATGCATCCCGCGGGTCCGGCTCCAACCACAACAAGGTCGTATTTCAGCACCTCATTCGCGTCAAAGCTCTCTTTTTTGACTCCATCTTGCAAGCTGTTAGTATTAACGACATCCATAAAAACCACCTCTGTGAGCCTTTTGAACACTTTTTACGTAACCACTCCAATTTACTACGTCAATGATGTTCCCCATATCGGCCATGCTTACACCACAATAGCCGCAGATATTCTCGCCCGATATCATCGCCAGCTTACAGATGACGTATTTTTGCTTACGGGA
>JBAZWE010000017.1:13188-29381 GCA_041660545.1 Thermoleophilia bacterium | reverse complement strand
AAGGTTGAAATGGTTGTGTACGTATGAAGTGATAGTTCAGGGGGAGGGTAAAGGACGGTTTGAGGGTGCTCCAGCGATCCAGGTCAAATACGGCCTAAAACCCTTTGTGCCGGCCGAATAAAACAAACAACCACAGCCTGATATTTTTCTGGGAAGATTGGACCTGCGCTTCAGACAGGGACGATTTCGTAATAATCGATGCAGTGAGGCATAAGCGGTTTAAATGATTCGCTTGTTGGCACCTGCCCCTCTGTCTGGATAGGGATGCGTCGGGAAAAAAAAGTTCAGAGACGCTTGGGAGGCGTACTCAATTGGGGCTCTATCGTCTAAAGCAGTTTCGTTTGACCGTCAGGGCCGGCCAGATCCTGCCTCAGATAATAGTTTGCGGCCTCGGTGCGGTTGGAAACGCTTAACTTCTGGTAGATGTTTGCAAGGTGAAAGCGAACTGTATTTACCGTGATAAACAGATCTTCGGAGATCTGGGAATTGGATTTACCTTCCGCTATCAGCCTGAGCACTTCGATCTCGCGTTCGGATAGTTCCTCGAGCAGACGGCGGTTGCCTTCCAGTTCACTGATCGCTGCCTGAACCTCGGGGGGCATCACAGCCCGTCCTTTATAGACTGTCTCCAATGAGCTGATTATCTCCGCAGCCGTTGAGTCTTGCAGGATCACACCGTCAACCCGAAAGTCCGCCACCAGCTTGATAATATCCTGGTCCACATCCGTGGCAAAGACCACGCATTTGCATGGCAGGTTGTCCCTCTCCAGCATTCTGAGCATCTCGTGATCGTTGGTCTGGACTATCTGCAGGTCAGCGAAGATTATATCCGGCCTCTTGTCAGCGATAGCCGCGGCAAACCTGACCGAATCGGTCAGCTCTTCCATTACGTTCATACCGGGCGCTTCCGAGAGGACCTGCTTCATGCCGGCTATCAACAAAGGACCCATCGAGGCAATGATAATGCTCGCCGGCTGAGTCTCGGCAGCAAGATGCTCATCAGTTGCCGGATCATTCTGTCTGGCCGCGGCGCTGGACGAAACGGCAACGGGATTGGTTTCGTTTCGCGAATATACAGAGGGGGTTTCTACAGTACGACGATCGTTGACAGCAGATTCGCCAGCGATATCACTTCTGCCGGCGTTCCCTGCAAAGGAAACCGCTGCCTGCGCCCGCCCTTTTCCGAGAGACTTGGCCAAATAAACCGCGGAGCGGGCACTGGCAAAAAGGTTAGAGAGGTTCTCTCCATGAGTGGGAAACGTCGAATAGCCGATACTGGCAGAAACCGTGGCTGGGACATCCACGTATTCAGCGGCCGATAATATCTCGGTCGACAGCCGCCGCGCAACAACATCCGCACTTTTTGCATCAGTCTCTGACAGGACAACCGCGAACTCATCCTCGCCATTGTGCCAGAGATAGTCTTCAGTGCGGCAACTCTTGCAAAGCGCCGCGGCAACGGCGCTTATGACCTGATCGCCGGCGCCTCTCCCGTGAACTGCATTGATCTCTCCCAGGTCGTCGAGGTCCACATAAAGTACGGTCAGCGAACGGCCATGTCTCCTTGTTCTTGCCAGTTCGCGGGCGGTGAGGTCCATATACCAGGACTTTAGAGCCGATTGAGTCATGCTCTGTTTAGTCTCGCCGGAGCTTGCCGGCGCCATCACTGAATGACCTGATGCGGGCAGAGGCATAAACCTTGGTGTCCCGGCAGAATCATCTCTCTGGGCCTCGAACCTGCAGGACCTGTCACCCCTGGTCCAGCATTTACTTTCGATTGTCGTAACGTGATGGCTGACAATAAGTTCCAGGGCTCCATCAATAAGACCTCGTTCGAGCTCACAGCCGCCCTGTCCTGAAATCGCTTTATCCGGAGCAATCTCCGGTGTGACACTGACCTGGATATAATCTGCGCCGATATCGAGCTCAAGCTTACCCAACCCCAGGTCACGGAATAGTGAAGTCAGTCTTTCGGGCCTGTCCAGACCCAGCCTTGTGGCCAGCCTCCTGGCATTCTGGTAGGAGAGAGAGCGGGGGTTGTGTCCGGACGAATCACGATTGGCCAGCATGTGAAGGATACGATAAAGGTAAAGTTGAGCCCCGGGGGAGTCCATATCCTGGGCGGATGATAAGAATTCTTCGAGAGGGAGATGTTCCAAGACCTGATCCGCTCAATCAGGAAGGTCGCGGGAGACAACCTGAAAACGGCGCTTCAAAAGCATATATTCCTGAATATGGTCTGCTGCAGCTGGCAAGAAGGTGTCACCTCTTTTTGCGGAAATGGACGCAGGGTACGGGCAATTTTACTATGGCGGTATACCTATTACAATCGTCAGGTAAAGGGTTAGTTGAGTCTGCATTGGTATGCTTTTGGAGCGATCTTGCCCGGTAATCACGGGATTCAATGCTTACCTCAACCGTCTCATGTTTACAATAATTTCCAGCCGCCGCGCTAAAATCCTTCACTTTCAATATACGAGCTTGCAGGATGATGACCCGGGGACGGCGAATAATTCATGTTGGCCATCCATTCGGACGGTTGTTTCCAAACTCTAGTAACCCTGTTCTGATAGAAGGATTTGGAGACCTTTTTGTCTAATTAGAGCGTGATTGGAAGGTTATCAGGACTTACGCGCTATGTTGAGCTTTACGCACCAAGGTCCGTGGAGCGCTCAGGCTTAGATCCTGTCCCGTTCTCAAAATCACACGGTAGGAGGAATCTTGCGAACATTCAGCATGCGGAATTTTGGAAGATCGCTCAATATTTTTGTTGTATTTCTGGTTGCGATTATAAGTCTTATCACTATAAGCGCCTTGGGTGGCTGTGGAGATAATTCCACAGACAAGTCAGCAGGTGACAAGAACGGCGCGAACCTGAGCTTTTCATATGCCGAAGCTTCTGACCCATCCGCCCTGGACCCCGCTCTGGTTGACGAATCAATTGGAGGGAACATCGCCCGCTATCTATTTGATGGGCTTGTGTCTTATGACTCATCTTCCGGAGAGGTCAAGCCGGCTGTCGCTGAAAGCTGGGACTTTAACGATGAAGCTACGGTTATTACGTTTCATCTTCGCAAGGGAGTGAATTTTACGAACGGCCGTGCTGTCAACGCACAAGATTTCGTCTACGCCTGGACTAGGGCGTTGGATCCAGCCACAAAGTCTTCAATGGCATCGACAATCCTGGAGCCTGTCAAGGGAGCGGGGGAGCTCTCTAATGGTGAGACGAACAAACTTGCGGGCGTGGAAGCCGTTGATGATTCAACCCTGAAAGTCACGCTCAATTACCCCCAGGCTGAATTCGTCACTTTCCTCGGTCATCCCGTTTGTGCCCCCGTTCCTGCCGAAGAAGCAGGACGCGCGGATCAGAACTATTCCGAGAAGCCTGTCGGCAATGGAGCATTCAAGCTGACGGAATGGAAAAAGGGTGAGTCCGTATTGCTTGAAAGAAATGACGACTATTACGGGGACAAGGCTAAAGTGGGACAGGTGACCGTAAAGTTCATTCCCAATCCCTCCACATCGATCGCCGAGCTGAAGGCCGGTAATGTGGACATTGTGAAAATCGTTCCGCCGGGCCAGACCCAGGCGCTACGCAGCGACAGCTCCGTAAAAATATATGACGGCAAGGTCGATGCCCTGAGGTTTGCGGGATTTAATCTGACCGGGGCTCCCTGGAAGGATAATGACAAACTAAGGCAAGCAATCAATTATGCCATCGACCGGGATACTATCGCCGGCAAGGTTCTTCAGGGACAGGAAGCTCCAGCAGACGGTATCGTACCCGCCGGCATGAAGGGGCATCAGAATAATGCGATGCCATACACCTACGATCCTGAAAAGGCGAAACAGTTACTTGCGGATGCGGGTTTTCCTGAAGGAAAAGGCCTGCCGCCTCTGGTGCTGACATATCCTAACGAAGGTCCGGCCGCTGATGTCGCACAGGCGATGCAGGCACAGCTTAAGGCAGTTGGCATTCCAGTTGAGATAAACGGCATGGAGATGGGCGGCTTTTTAGATGAGATGAGCACAGGTAAACTGTCGTTCTTCCTGATTTCCTGGGTGGCCGATTACCCGTCACTCGATACGTTCCTCTATACATTATTCCACTCCGCCAACATCGGAGCCCAAAACGTGTTCCAGTATTCAAACCCGGATGTTGACGTATTACTGGACAAGGCCCGCTCTACCAAGGATGAAAGCAAGCGAACCGAAACCTACAACGAGGCCGAGCGCAAGATTCTCGCTGACGCCCCCCTCGTGCCGGTCGCGTTCAGTGTTGATGTGATGGCGGTTTCCCCAAGGGTAACGAAGTTCGTGGATACACCATTGGGCGATCTTGCACTGAACGAAATCGAAGTATCTGACAAGTAGCTTTCCAGGTTTATCCGTGGGGCTCTCCATCAGGGAGCCCCACTAAAACTTTACGGGGGCGGCCAGGGGAATAGATGCCTTTCTTTCGATTCATCCTTTACCGCCTGCTGCAGATGGTGGTGGTGCTACTAGGTGCCATCACAATACTCTTTGTTGTTCTATATCTTCTCGTGCCCGGCGATGCCGCTCAGGTATCCCTGGGGAATCACGCCTCACCTGAGGCAGTCGAGGCCCTGCGAAGCCACCTGGGACTCGATCGACCCATATGGGAACAGTATGGATTGTATCTCTGGCGTGCGATTCATCTCGATTTTGGGACCTCGTACGACCTGAACCGCAGCGTATCAAGTATCATTGCGGATTATCTTCCGGCCACAGCATACCTGGCAGGAGGGGCGCTTTTGCTCGAAACGCTCTTCGGTATCGGATGGGGGATGTATCTGACAACGAACAGATCCTTAAGATTAAGCAGTTTGTCAACCATAGCCAGTGCAATCCTGCTTTCAGTCCCGGTCTTTTTTCTAGGTCTTCTTCTGCAGTATTTTTTTGCCAGCAAATTGAAACTGTTGCCTATTTCCGGTCTGGGTGGCTGGAATCCGCTGAACCTCGTTCTTCCGGCCCTGTCTCTCGCCGCGGCTCAGTCGGTCATCATCGCCGCCGTGATGAAAACCACACTTGCGGAAGAGATGAGAAAACCATATATTCTGGCCGCGCGCTCGCGGGGATTATCCCGGAGTCGGGCCATGAGGTCACATGCCATGCGTAACGCCCTGGGCCCGGTAGTGACTATCCTCGGTATCGACCTGGGAGTACTTCTGGGAGGCGCCATGATCACCGAGATCGTCTTTTCATGGCCGGGCCTGGGACGAATGACCTATTACGCCGCCCAGGCGCGGGATGTGCCGCTTATGCTCGGCGGGGTAATCGTCCTGGTAATAATCTTTATCGTGATCAATACGCTGATTGATATTGTCTACGGTCTACTGGATCCGCGTGTAAGGTTGGGAGGGGGCTTTGGTGAGTAGCCAAAAAGCCTTGGCTTCGACCTGGGAGCCCGCGCAAAGCAACGGCATACTTCGAGCCGGCCTGCTGCAGCGCCTCATGAAAAACAGGACGGCGATTGCGAGCCTGACACTCGCAGGATTTATAGTCCTGATCGCATTGCTGGTTCCCCTTTTGCCGATCCAGGATCCCTTGCTGCCCGATTACGATCAAATCATGCAGTCACCATCCAGTGGACACTTCCTGGGGACAGACCTTCACGGTCGCGACCAGTTATCCAGACTTTTGTGGGCCTCCAGAACATCATTACTGGTAGGCATTGTGGCAACACTTATGGCTGTTAGCGCCGGCATAGTCATAGGAGGCCTCGCCGGTTACAGCGGCAGTATTATCGACTCGCTGCTTATGCGATTCAGTGATATATTTCTATCCTTCCCGGCGATTCTTGGAGCAATAGCCATTATGGCCATTCTTGGACCAGGACGTCAGAATATATTTCTTGCCATCGCACTCTTTACGTGGCCGGTATTTGCCAGGCTGTTCAGATCAACCATACTTTCAGTGAAGGAAAGAACTTTTGTCCGGGCAGCCCGCGTTCTGGGTTCATCAAACATGAGAATATTCATAAGACACGTGATGCCTAACTCCGCTGGTCCGCTTGTATCCTATACAGCGATGGCGGTGGCGGGAGCCATACTGGCGGAGGCCGGTCTGAGCTTCATTAACCTTGGCGTGCAAAGACCGAATCCCAGCTGGGGCATGATGCTGGCAGAATCGATGGGACAGTTCGAGCAGGCGCCCTGGCTGATCCTTGCACCAGGCACCGCGGTTACCTTGACTGCTCTGTCTTTTATCCTCCTGGGAACGGCGGTTACCAACGCCCTTGATGGCAAAAATGCACGGGAGTATCAGTGAGCGAGCCGTTACTGAAAATAAATAACCTGAATGTTGTATATGGAGCAAGTGCTCAGTCTCATGTCGTCAAAGACGTCAGCTTTGCCCTGGACGCAGGCGAGACGATCGCGATTATCGGAGAATCAGGGACCGGAAAAACTACTCTGGCGCTTGCCGTCGCGGGTCTCCTTGACCGAAACGCACATGTTGATGGACAGGTAATATTTGACAGAGAAGACCTTCTGGCACTTCCGGAAGAAGCCATGTGCAAAGTCAGGGGCGGCGGCATCGGTATGATATTTCAGGACCCCAGGGGTTCGCTGGACCCAAGCATGAAAGTTGTGGACCAGGTGGCGGAACCGCTACGGCTTCATCAGGGCATGAAGAAAAAGGAAGCGCGTAGACAGGCCCGTCACCTGCTGGAAGCTGTCAGCATAAGTGATGAGGTTATCGCGGTAGCTCCCCACGCATATCAGCTGAGTGGCGGTCTCTGTCAGAGGGTAATGATGGCGGCCGCACTTGCCTGCAATCCAAAGCTTCTTATTGCAGACGAACCTACGAGTTCACTTGATCTCACCCTGCAGGCGCAGATAATCGAACTACTCCGGGAGCGACAAAAGGCGTCCGGACTAGGCGTAATATTCATTACACACGATTTGGCGCTAGTAGCAAAAATAGCCGATCGAATCATGGTAATGCATAATGGCGCCATCGTTGAACAGGGCAGTGTCGAAGCCGTGATCGACAATCCCGCCAATCCATATACGGCCGGATTGGTATCTGCCTGGACCGGTGGCAGGGAGGGTGAGGGAATTGCCACTGCTTGAACTTCAGGCCGTAAGCAAAGTGTTTCATCGCCATTCGAACAGTTTTTTCCTCTCAACGCGAGACTCGAGAGATGAGAGGATCCATGCGCTACGCGAAGTCAGTATGACCGTGGAGCCAGGTCAGACTATCGGTATCGTTGGAGAAAGTGGAGCGGGAAAAAGCACACTGGCCCTTATGGTTGCAGGTTTGATCGCACCCACCTCAGGCTCCCTTTCGATCGACAACGAGCTACTCGGGAAGATAGATCGAAAAAGACTTTCACGAAAACTGCAGTTGATCTGGCAGGACACCAGCGGCTCACTGGACCCGTTATTGACTGTGGGCGCTTCCGTCGCGGAGCCATTGAAGATACACGGTCTGGCCATAGGTAACGAAACGAGAATCCACGTTGGCAATCTGTTTCGCGAGGTTGGTCTGAACGAAAACCTGATCGATCGCTATCCCCACCAATTAAGTGGCGGAGAATTACAGAGAGTCGTGATTGCCAGGGCCCTGACTACTAATCCGCAACTTCTTATATGTGACGAACCGGCTTCGGCGCTTGATGTCCGCATAAAGGCACAAATAGCCGATCTTCTCATCAAGCTTCAGTCAGCGCGGGGGCTTGCATATGTGATAATCGCGCACGATCTCATGCTGGTCCGGAAAGTCACGGATTATATTATGGTCATGTATTCGGGGATGGTTGTTGAACAGGGAGCGACTCGTGAAGTTCTGGATCATCCTCTGCACCCTTATTCAAAGTTACTTGTCGGCTCAGATCCAGCTCTTTGGTTAACGGATAGAAATCACGAGGCTGGTCTTAAAACTTCAGTAGCGGCCGGCTCCATGATTATCGACTCGGGATGTCCTTATTATCCGAGATGCCAGATCGCCATTGATCGTTGCCGGCAGTTACGCCCCCGTTTGCTGCGACTAAAAAAGGGCCGGGCGATCGCCTGCCTGCTCCCTGACAAGTAAAGCAATCTCTTACTGCAGCCGCAATCACAATGCCGGGTCTTGCTAGAGGCCGACGTATTCCATCATTGGGCTGACTTTGGCCATTGCATCCCTGATAGCCTTGACCAGTACCAGGGTTTTATACAATGTGAGTCTGGCGGCATCGACACGGGATAAGAGGATATCCAGCTTGTCCACAACCCCAAAAGCACGCGATTGTGTTATATCGCCTTCATTCATGAGCGTGATGACCTTCGGCTCAGCCTTACTTCTGAAGGATGAGAAGGTCTTGTTAAACGCAAGGGCAGCGCGAATAGCCAAAAATGCCGTGACCACTAACGCCAGTATGGAAATCGAAACAGCTATGACCTCAATCAGAAGCAACCCGTCCTCCAGGATAAAGCTTTTCCTAATGTTACCCTAGCTTGCGGATAAACAGAAATGGAACCGGGTGAGTCGTGAGGGGATTCAATAACCGAGGCTGGGTCAGCCTGTAAGGCTAGCGCGCAGCCGAGCCGCGGGCCATCAACGGATAACGTCTGGCTCCTGCGTAATCACCATCGAAAGAGAGAGTCGAGATTTTAACCACTTCTCCAAAATTGGGTGCCTCTATATATTTGCCCTGCCCGATATACATGGCAACATGGTGAGGAGCACCCGGACCCCAGAAGACTAAATCTCCAGGCTGGAGCTGCTCCCTTGGCACGGGAACGCCCAGATTAAACTGCATGGCGGCATTATGAGGGAGCCTTACTCCGTGCTGAGCAAAGACATACTTGGTCAGGCCGGAGCAGTCAAGGCCGGAAGGGCTCTCGCCTCCCCACACATATGGAACTCCAAGATACTGGAAGGATGTCTGTACTACCTGAGCCTGGACCTCGTCAGAGATGCCCAGTTGTTGCAACAATGCAGCCGCCTCGGCTGCGTTTCTCGCCTGTTCGGCCCGTTGATTGGCGATTTCCTGGTCGATAATCTGTTTTACCTGGCTATCGACCTGGTCAAGGCGTGTTTTCCGTACCTCAATATTGGCTTCTATCTGAATCCTCTGCTCGCCGAGCTCTTTCTCGAGGCTCATCTGCCGTGATCTTTTCTGGTCGATTCCATCTGTCAGATCACGGATGTTTTCGGCACTACTCTTAAATTGCCGTTCCAACTTTGCATCCTGCTCGCTGATCTTGGCGATATAACGCGACTGTTCGAAGAAATCACTCAGACTATTGCTGCTTAAGAGGATGCTGACTACGTTGATGTCACCAGTCTTATAGACTGCAGTAAGGCGATCTGTCAGGATTTTTTTCTGCGCACTGTGCTGGGACGTCATCTCATCCAGGCGCTGACGGCTGTCAGCAAGCTCTATAGTCAGCTGTTCCAGTTCGGTGCGTGTTGCATTGTGTTTCTCAACGATACCTTCGAGATCATGGTTAAAGACATCAAGCTCAGCACGCAGGGCATTGGCTTGTGACTGAAGACTGTCAACCTGTGCACCGGCATCGCCTTGCGGATAACTATCGGCTGTCTGGGCAAAAACGGGGACCGCCAGGCACATCACAACCAAAAGGCTCATCAGGCAGGTAGCGGCCCAAACCAGATAATTTGCTTTATTTTTTAGTTTAAGCTTCATAGACTCAATTCCTATCGGATTCTGCGCGAATCCCTAAAGAAGTAAACGTTCCACGAATGGAAACAAACAGAAAAGGCCGCGATTATTCGCAATTCTTTGTAGTAAAAATCTTTGTGTTATAATAACGCCGGTGACGCGGGGTGGAGCAGTCTGGTAGCTCGTCGGGCTCATAACCCGAAGGTCGCAGGTTCAAATCCTGCCCCCGCTACCAATTTTTACTCCATGACCGAAAATCCTCCGAAGAACGCATCCACAGATTCAGTATGTCTCTTTCATTCCTTACGATATTGCGCCGAGACGAACTCCAAGTCAAATTAAGAAAGATTAATTCAGGCAGGCCAGGAAGGGTATAACAGGCCTTTTAGCTTTCAGCGCCAAGCGCCACTAATTAAGCACAGTTCCCAGCGCTTCATTGAAGTAACCATTCCAAAGAACGCGCTGCGATGCCATTACCGGCGCCGGTGTGCGCGTACCACTTGTCCATGCCTCGACTTTTACCGGTCCGTTTATGACACCACCAAAGCTGGGAGTCACTTTTTCTCCGGCGGCAAGCGTTCCTGTTTGATATACGGTTCCGCCAATCTCAATGGAGTAATCTAACGCATACGTGTTGGGATTAGCCACCAGCACCCAGTTGAGACTTCCAAGGCTCCTTTGATCGTACCATGACCAGTAATAAGTGGAACTAAGGCGTTCTACCGGATATCCTGGGACTTCCTCGAAAGAGGGACCCCAAAGAACACGCTGTGAAGCCAAAACCTGTCGGTGGTCGTTAATGTTCTGCCAGCTGCCACCATTGATATATGATCTTACTTCGACGGGACCGCCTCTGGTTGATGCAAAGCGAGGCGTCACCATTTGACCGGGTGCGAGAAGGAAGTAGTCCCTGCCGGGATTATCGGGATCGTTCATCTGACGTCCACCTATCCAGATCTCAGCCCTTATTGTACCAGCGGCGATAGATGGATTTGCCAGAAGGATCCAGTTCATTCCGTCAATGTTGTCATACCATGTCCACACATAGTTGCTGGAAAGCTCCTGCGCGGGAATTCCGGGTACTTCGTTAAATGCGGTGCCGTTGCCCATCAAGACTCGTTGCGATGAAATTACGTTGGCTGCCGCACCACCTTGCCCAGTCCAGGCCTGCACTTCGACCGGACCGCTTACGATGCCATTGAAGCTGGGTGTGACCTTTTCGTTGGGGCTGATTGTACCGTGATCACGCAGCACGCCGGCAATCTTGATTTCATAATAGACCGGATAGGCATTCGGGTTAGCTACTAAAACCCAGTTGAGCGTTCCCCAGGTTTTCTGGTCGTACCAGGGCCAGTAATAATGATCGGAAAGCCTCGCTTCGTCGGTGCCCAGAACTTCCTCCAGAGATTTGCCACCCCAGAGGATTCTCTGACTGACAACAATCGGTTGCGTCGTGCCTACCGTTACGGGTCCGCCGATCACACCTGGGAACATAGGGGTTTCAGCAGGCGCGCCGACAGCAAGATCTCGATCGGCATAGGTTAATTGTCCAACTTTAACTGAGGTTCGCGCAGCAGCCTGCCTGCCTGCGGGATTTACCATGAGAACCCAGTCATAGGTACCGGGTGAGTGCTGGTCGTACCACGTGTAATAGTAGTGTTTGGTTGGAGTGAAGTTATCTATAGCGACGACTGTACTGGCTTCAGCAGTAAAGCCAGCTGAATCCCATGCCACGGCTCTCAGTGTATGGGAGCCCTGAAGACCCGTCGTATCCCAGTTGTAGGAATATGGTGCCGACGTGTCAGATGACACCAATGAGCCGTCTATATAAAGGTCGACTTTGGTAACTCCAACATTATCCCAGGCATTGGCGGTGAAGGCGACGATACCACTTACTTTCGAGCTTCCCGTTGGTTGAGGTACGGATATGGAAGGTGGCGTGCTGTCTTCCGAGACTCCTCCGAAGTCGGTTGTCCAGTACCAGCCATAGGTGGAACCGCCGACATAAACCCGGCCGATACCAATAGCCCGGAAATTGGCGCCGAGCATATTGGCGTTATGGCCGGGCGAGTTAAGCCAGGCGTCAAATACGGTTTGCGCGGTTCCATAACCTGCCGCTATATTCTCTCCCAGCCAGGTATTGTACGTGTATCCGGAGGCACGGATTCGATCCCAGGGAGTCACACCTTCTGGCGTATTGTGGCTGAAATAGTTTCTCGCACCCATATCGTAGCTATGACCCTCGGAAGCATTGTAAAGTGAGGTGGACAGGGTCAAGGGTACGAGACCATTAGCTTGCCGGTGGTTGTTGATTAAAGTAAGGAAGGCCAGTTCTTCGTCATCATAGGCATAGGCCGCTGGAGCTGCGATCAGGATTGTGGCGATCATGGCTACAAGCAGGACAGTCATTAAAGCCAAAATCCTGTTTTTTGAGGAACTGATATTAATAAATGATTCAGGCATTCTGCCAGGTGCTCCCACGGAAGAGGCTTTGCAAAGGTGCTTTTTGGAGGCAGCATCAATACAGCCTCTTAATTTTTTCATCGGTACGAGGCTTTCACGTCTTGAAGAATTGCCCTATTTAAACGCATTATCAGTCTGCTGGATGGTCATTTGGACTTCGTTTTGAAATGCTGATGGCGCTGGGGATTGCGCTCTGGCGTTCGCTGGGGAGTAAGGATATCCTGACAGACGGCATCTTTGGTTGCCAGGTACTATTTATCTATTCTTCTTCCATCCCTGGCGTTAATCTATAAGCATCAAATACCGTGTCGATACCCTTGATGCTTTCCATTACCGTATCCAGCAGTTTAGCGTCACCGATCTCCACAACGAATTTATCCTTCACCATGTGATCCGCGGTAGTGCTGCACTGAGCTGAGACAATATTGATTCCTGATTCGCTCAAGGTGCGCGAAATATCTTCAAGCAGGTGGCTGCGATCCATTGCCTCTACCTGGAATTCCGCTCTGAACGCATTCTCGGAGGCGCCCTGCCAGGCTACCTGGATAAATCGCTCACTGGCACGTTGGTCCAGCGCCTTTGCGTTGGGACAGTCCTTGCGATGGATGCTCACGCCTTTACCCAGGGATATATAACCTACAATCTTGTCGCCGGGAAGTGGTTTACAGCACTTTGCCAGCCTGATGCCCACATCGGTAATGCCATCGACGCTTATTCCAAGTTTCCCGGGTGTTGCCGTTGCTGCACGTTCGCGCGCCGGTATTGCGGACGATTTTGTGACCAGCGAAGGAAGATCGCCATTGCCCTCCAGCTGATGGGTTATCTTCGTTAAGACCTGCTGAGGTGACGTCTTACCAGTTCCCAGACTGACGTATAGGTCTTCTGCCTTGAGGAATCCCATCGAACGGGTCATCTCGACGAAGGCAGTGGAAGCCACGATCTTCTGGCTGGCGAGCCCCTTGCGACGGAGTGCTTCCTGTAAAAGTTCGCGGCCTATATGTTCTGAGTCCTGACGACGTTCTTTTTTGAACCATTGTCGTATCTTGTTTCTCGCCCGGGATGTCTTGACAAAGGTGAGCCAGTCTCGTGACGGTCCCTGGCTCGATTTTGAGGTAAGGATTTCGATGAAATCACCACTATGGAGCATGTGCTGCAGCGGCACTATGCGTCCATCCACCTTGGCGCCGACGCAGTGATGCCCGACATCCGTATGGACGGCATATGCAAAATCGACCGGGGTCGAGCCTGAAGCAAGGCTGATCACTTCTCCCTTGGGAGTAAATACATAGACCTCCTCTTCGAACAGGTCGATGCGGAGTGTTTTCATAAACTCCTTGGGATCTTCAGTCTCGCTTTGCCATTCCATCATCTGTCGCAGCCAGGCAAGCTTGTCGGCGGCCTGTTCCTTGGATTTATTTGATTTCGCCTGCTCCTTGTAAAGCCAGTGAGCGGCGATGCCATATTCCGCGGTCTGGTGCATCTTTTGGGTGCGGATCTGGATTTCCAGCGGTTTGCCCTGCGGCCCGATCACAGTCGTATGTAGCGACCGGTACATATTGAATTTGGGCATGGCTATGTAGTCCTTGAAACGTCCGGGCATCGGTTTCCAGAGGGAATGGATAATTCCCAGGGCGCCATAACAATCCTTGACTGTCTCCAC
Organism: Thermoleophilia bacterium; assembly: GCA_041660545.1. GTDB lineage: Bacteria > Actinomycetota > Thermoleophilia > BMS3ABIN01 > BMS3ABIN01 > JBAZWE01. The sequence goes on along the minus strand of JBAZWE010000017.1, from coordinate 15,624 downwards.
CAGAACGCGCATTGCGGTGAGATCGTAGATCTCGTTGAATTCCTTGCCACGTTTTACCATCTTTGTGTAGATGCTATAGAAGTGTTTGGCGCGACCCTCGATCTGAGCCTCAATGCCTACGTTTCCCAGTTCGACCTTAAGGTACTCCGCAACCTGGGCTACGTAGGTTTCCCGGTCGGCTCGTCGCTGGGCCACCATCTGTTGCAGTTCGGAATATTTACGAGGATGCAGCGCTCCGAACGCAAGGTCTTCAAGCTCCCACTTGATACTGTAGATACCGAGACGATGAGCCAGGGGCGCGTAGATCTCCAGGGTCTCCTTGGCCTTCTGTATCTGTTTCTGCTTGTCCATATAGCAGATTGTCCGCATGTTGTGGGTACGGTCGGCAAGCTTGATCAGGATTACCCTGATGTCTCTGGCCATGGCGATAATCATTTTTCGCAGGTTGTCGGCCTGTTCTTCTTCCTCACTTTTTAGAGAGACCTTCTGCAGTTTGGTGAGGCCATCGACCAGCTCGGCCACCTCATCGCCGAACATTTTACGGATGGTGTCCACGGTTGCCGGGGTATCCTCGACGACATCATGGAGTAAGGCCGCGGCAATCGTGACGCTGTCGAGTTTGAGGTCTGCGCAGATTCGTGCGGTGCCCAGGGGATGGTAGATGAAACCTTCGCCACTTTTGCGGAAGCGTCCCTCGTGCTGGCTGCGCGAGTACTGGAACGCACGCGTGATCAGGTCCCGGTTAAAATCGGGATTATATTCGGAGATAGCTTTGAACAGGTCCTGAAGAGCCGCCTCTTCGGAACCTAGGTCACCTTCTCGCTTAGCGACTTGCTCAAGAATTTTAAACACCCCTCATAAAAGGCTTGCACCTGGTTATATGTAGAAGACCGTTCAAGACTGGTCTTCCCTGATTCGAGCAAAGTCAAAATCGGCTTTCCCGAGTTCTTCTCGATAGAAATCAAATCCAGCTCCTCAAGTACGCGCAAACATCTTGCGACCAGCATCGGTTGGCGAAGATACTTGCCGCCCGCGAGGAGAAGCCTTTCGGTGGTTTCATCGAGGGGCCAGGTTTTTCCCGCTTTCAGGTGCTTGTACAGCTTCGTCATTGGAGCACGTAAATCGTACTCGTGTTCAAGCACTTTCCCTGTAAATTGTACCTCATCGGCACAATAGAATAAATGAATCCACGCGTCAGGGGCTTGATTGATCATGGAAACAAACGATGCCCTGCCTGGAGGTGGGTCAATAAAGACAAGATGATCATGGCAAGCCAGAATATCCGGATTCAATGAGGCGGTAGTGAAGTCCATCATGGAAACAGTCTGCCCCGCCGCGGCAGCCAGAAGCGATCTTTCCTTTATTACATCCTGATTACAACGGGAACTCATGAGTAACAGGTTCTCAATAGTGTAGTTTGCCAGCGGCAGGTCTTTAGATAAGACGTGGCGTCTGCGGGCGACGTCCGATACCAGCAAAACGACGTTTTGGCCTCCCGAGACTATTTTTGCCACCTGACCGGGTATGTCACCCAGACCGCGCCGGTCTATCAGCCTGCCTTCCAATTGTTTTTTGAGCGACGCAAGGTTATCCTGCCTCGTTTCACTCTCATGATTCCAGTTTGCGGGAAACACATATTTTTCGCTGAGCAGTTTCCATATGTCATCTCCAGCCATGCGCTGCGGACACTCATAATCGCAGTGGCAATCGCACATACCCGAGGGGATACCCTTGTGTCCGGCTCCAGGGAAAATCTCGCGCAGGATGAGCTGTGGTGCGACGGAGCCGTTGAATTCGTTACGCTCCAGCCTGAAGGCGACATCCCATTGACCGGCGGGTTTCAGCTTTTCAAGAAGATAGGCCTGTCCGAAGCCGATGGCACTCGACCTTGCGCCACCAGCTTCGACCAGACACTGAAGGTGTCTGCCGTCCCTGGTAGCACGGGCGGCGCTGATGCGGGTTCCAGTCGCCAGCAGTTCAATAGAGGGATTACCGAGCCCGAAGGGTTCCATGCGGGATAGCTCGTCGGCCAGATCGAGTGTCATCTCACGACCGCAGACCAGCGCGTCGACATGACGAACCTGGTAAGGCTCTCTATCCGCCATAACCGAGTCGGCCTGTTCTGCAAAACCGTTCTGGAAGTCTTGAATATTCTCGAGATCTATCGTGAGGCCGCAGGCGGCGCTGTGGCCACCGAATTTTTCCAGCAGATGACCTGTATTCATCAATCGTTGGTGAAGATCGACCCCGGATACGCTTCGGCCGGACCCCTTGCCAAGCCTCTGATCCTCATCTTCGGCAATAATTATGACCGGACGGTTGTGGAACTCGACGAGCCTGGAGGCCACAATCCCGATCACTCCCTCATGCCAGCCCTGTGCGCTGAGCACATAACCGCGTTGTGCTTTCCGCGGCTCGGGCCATCCGTTGATCATT
>JBAZWE010000017.1:3824-13178 GCA_041660545.1 Thermoleophilia bacterium | reverse complement strand
CGATCTTGTTTTCAATACGCTGGCGCTCACGGTTGTAAGAATCGAGTTCTCCAGCAAGTCTTTCCGCTTCCTGCTCACTATCTGTAAGAAGCAACTCCAGTGCCGGTACCGGATCTTCCATGCGGCCTGCGGCATTGATCCTGGGCGCAAGCCGGAAGGCTACCATACCGGCGTTGATGCGGGATGGTTCGACCTGTCCCACCCGCATCAAATGGATTAGACCGGGTCTGTGGGTCCTTGCAAGCTGGACGAGGCCACGCTTGACGAGGTTGCGATTTTCATCCAGCAATGGCACACAATCGGCTATCGTGCCGAGTGCCACCAGATCCATTAGCTTCTGCAGGGACGGGGGCAGGCTGTCATCCCGATCAGTGGGGCCAGGTCCGGCCAGCAGCCCTTGAGCCACCTTAAAAGCAAGGCCGACGCCCGCAAGTTCCTTAAAAGGATAATCACATAGCAGGGGAGAGACGATCAGCGCGGCCGGAATTTTTTCTTCTATGGGAAGATGATGGTCGATGACTATTGATTCGATCCCCAGCTCTGTGGCTCGTGCGAGCTGCTCTCTGGCGTTGATACCACAATCTACCGTGATAAGGAGTTCACAACCATCTGCTGCGATCTTTTCTACTGTGGCTGTCGCTATGCCATAACCTTCACTGAAGCGATTGGGAAGGTGGAAGCTAACAGCTGCTCCCATATCTTCAAGCACGGTTACAAGCAACGCCGTTGAGGTGATGCCATCTACATCATAGTCGCCATGCACGCAGATCTTTTTGTCCGAAGCTATAGCTGCTCTGATAACGGCGCATATTCTGTCCATTTCAGGAAAGAGACAGGGATCGTAGAGCTCGCCCATGGGAGAAAGAAAACGGCTGGCGGTCTCAGGTTCATTATATCCGCGGCGGGCCAGCACTGTAGCCATAATCTCACTGACGCCCAGGCCTTGTGTAAGCTTTCTGACGGAGTCATAAGGGAGAGGATTGGTATGCCATCGGGCAGATTGCATCAGCAGCATCCTAACAACCGCGTCGGATGGAAATCAAACAGATCCAGCGTATCGCCCGTGCCAATGTTGTTAACGTCGGTGGAATAAGGGAACCATTATTATGGATGCTTGATTGGTTTCTGGCATAATGTTCCGGGATGCAATAAGAGCGTCCTTTTATAAGGAGGTGAACTATGCTGCGAGATAGAGTAGAACAGGCTTTGGATAAGATCAGGCCCGCCCTGCAGGCAGATGGGGGCGACCTTGAGCTTGTAGATGTAACCGACGAAGGCAAGGTGACCGTAAGGCTCACCGGAGCTTGCGGTAGTTGTCCGATGTCCCAGATGACACTCAAGATGGGTGTTGAGCAGAGACTTCGTCAGGAAGTTCCAGAGGTAGAGACGGTGGAAGCTATCTAGAACCGCTGTTATAGCGTTTCGCATCCAACCTGTATCGATAAAAAAAGCGGCCGAGAAATCGGCCGCTTTTTAAATTCAGCAGATATTTTTATCAGTCTGGCGGTGGAGGAGGCGGCACAATGACGCTGCAGGTAAAATCCACGCAATTAAAAGTTATATTCTTTATGTTGTCAACCTTTGTGAGAACAGGCTTTTCATAACTTGTCTTCATATTATCCTGCCACCTCCTTCCGACTGTTTTTAAATTAATGCATGACTATTGTACTATGCTTTTATCGCTTTGAATAGGCCAGGATGTGTCACACGGCTTTTTTTGCGGATCTCATGCTTCAGATTGTTTAATGCGCTTCCTTTTCCGCATGGACCTGGTCGACAATTTTCTGTGCCAGATGTGCGGGGACCTCCATGTAATGGAGAAAATCCATCGTGTAATCGCCGCGACCACCTGTCATGGAACGCAGGTCTGGTGCATATGTGAGCATTTCCGCCAGAGGCACCTCCGAGTTGATCTGGCTCATCTTGGCTTTGGGTTCCATACCCAGTACCTTTCCACGGCGTGAGTTCATGTCACCGATGACATCGCCAACATTATCCTCGGGTACGGTTATATGAACTGACATGATCGGCTCCAGAATTACCGGGGTGGCGTTGGCGACGGCTTTTTTTAAACCCATGGAAGCGGCTATCTTGAAGGCCATCTCAGACGAATCCACCGGATGATGTGAGCCGTCATAGACCTTCACCCTGATATCGACCAGCGGACTCCCGGAAAGTTCACCCTCTTTCATCGCCTCGATAACACCTTTTTCAACCGCAGGAATAAAGCCGCGCGGTATCACGCCGCCGACTACCTTGTCGACGAATTCGAAGCCCTCACCGCTGGTGAGAGGCTCTACCTCGAGCCAGCAGTCACCATATTGGCCACGGCCACCAGTCTGTTTCTTGTACTTTCCCTGCGCTTTAGAACTATTGCGTATTGTCTCTAAGTAGGGGACGCGTGGTGGCTTGAGTTCGACTTCTACGCCAAAACGGCGTTTCATGCGCTCGACTACAACCTCTACATGTATCTGGCTTAAGCCTGAGATGATGAGCTCGTTGGTCTGTGAGTCGCGTTTGACGACCAGGGTGGGATCTTCTTCCTGGAGGCGTTTGAGAGATGTGCCGATTTTTTCCTCATCGCCCTTGTTCTTGGGCTCCACGGCAAACGACATAACGGGATTAGGAAAATCCATGGGCGCGAAGGTGATGGATCCGCCTTCGGCGCATAGTGAATCTCCCGTGTTTGTCGCCTTGAGTTTGGCGACAGCGCCGATATCACCCGGTCCTACTACATCCAGTGGACTATTATCCTTCCCCTGTAAGCGCAGGAGTTTGCCAATATGTTCCTTGGTCTTGCTTACCGGATTATAGATGTTGCTGTCGCTTTTGAGCTCGCCGGAATATACCCGGAATATATTTATTCGGCCGCTGAATGGGTCGGCCATTGTCTTTGCGACAAAGGCAGCCAGCGGACCATCGGATTTGCACTCGAGCATTATCTCTTCGCCAGTGGAGCTGTCGATTGCCTTTGTATCTCCATGTTTCGCTGGTGAAGGGATAGCATCGACGATCAGGTTCATCAATAAATCGATGCCAATCGTCTTTGTCGCGCTCCCGGCACCCACCGGAAAGACCGTACCGGCCGCGACGCCAGCCTTGAGTGCGGAAAAAAGTTCTTCATTACTGATGTCCTGACCCTCAAGGTATTTCTCCATAACGTCGTCGTCGTTCTCGGCTACCGCATCCATGAGTTTGTCACGGTATTCCTCAACCTGATCGGCCATTTCGGCTGGTATCTCCGTATCACTGGCCTTACCATCTACGTAACGGTAGGCCTTCTGGGTTAATAGATCTATTATTCCAGTGAAGCTGTCTTCCGCGCCGATAGGTAGCTGTGCGGCGACCGCACCCTGTCCAAAACTTTCCTGCAGTTGCTCGACCGCAGCGAAAAAATCCGCACGTTCACGGTCCATCATGTTCACAAAAATCAGTCTGCTGACATCGTTGTCCTCACAGTTTTTCCAAAGGCGTTCGTGCTGGACCTCGACTCCATTGGTGGCGTTTACCGCGACTATGGCGCCTTCAACTACATGGAGGGAGGCAATGGTGTCAGCATGGAAACTTGGGTCTCCTGGCGTATCAAAAAGGTTAATGTTGCGGTCTCTCCAGGTGAAGTGACACAGTGTGCCTGATATCGAGTGTTGACGTCTCTTTTCATCCTCATCCCAGTCAGCCACCGTGGTACCCTGATCGATAGTGCCCAGTCGATTCACTGCGCCGGATTTGAAAAGGATAGCTTCGGTGAGGCAGGTCTTGCCGGTTCCACGGTGGCCGATTACAGCTACGTTTCTTATTTTTGCAGGGTCTACAGCGGGCATAAGAAACAACTCCTTTGGTTGAAAAATATTAGTGTTCCGGGGCGATGTCCGTAAAGTTGGAAAAAACCCGTCAGAAAAGGAATTTTATCCCTTTAAAATGGGGATTGCCATAGGGAGATGAAAATGATGAGGATGGATGACGGTTGCCGGATTGCCGACAAGTTTTCTTTCTAATCCGCTCGCTGAATCCCGCCCGCTTTTACAGCGACATGTTTGACGGTATGAACTAGTGCACTGGAGCTGAGGTCGATTACGTAAAGGGTCCCGTCTTTTCCGGGAGAGAAACCGGTTACGAACATGAATTTTCCATCTTCGCTGAACGCGGCATCATAATAATCTTCATCCGGCTCCTGGGTCGGTTTGTACGTGCCGGCAATGGATAGGTTTGACGTGTCTATCTTAATGATTTCACCCCGGGCGAGGATATAGACAGTTCGTCCGTCGGGAGATAATACTGCCTCATGAATCTCCTGAACCGGTAGAGGAACAGTGTTCGTGACCACGCTCGAGGGCCATTTGGCTACAATGAGCCGGGAACCGCCGGTTCCCTTTCCTGAAATATAGGCCTGCGATCCGTCCGGCGACCAGGCGATACCGGTCACCACGGCAAGTTCAGGGAATGCAACGGCTGAGTCCGGCGATTTGTCATTTGCGGGGTCTAACACATATACGGTGCCGATTCCGTCTACCGGCGTCTTGCCGGCGCTATAAAGTCTGCCATCCGGTCCGGAAACCAGCATCGAAAGGCCTGATGCAGGCGTTTCGATAGTCACACCGCTATCTATCCAGTTATTCCCGTCCCAGCGGAACTTTTCAATGACGCCGTTCGCACCGCTGGCCACATACATGGAGCCTCCGTCGGGCGTTATGAACATGTCGCTGGGCGCCGCGGCAGTGGTCTGTTCAACAGTTTTCTCTACATAGCCGCTGACGTTGTCATAAACGCGAATACTGCCCCAGCCTTCAATAGGGCCGTTCTCATCAGCTATATAAAGAAGTGCTTTCTGCCAGTCGCCGCGGCGGTCGATCTCGACTCGCTCGGGAGCGGAAGTATCAGGCGGCTGATCGGTGCAACCCGCCACCAAAATTAGACAAAATAGCATGAAAGCGTTAAACACCATCGTCAGTGATCTGCGCCTGATCATGTAACCCGTACCTCCATTTTATGATTTGCATCACTTTATACCACTTCAGGACGGGTATTGCGGTTTGGTCGTTGTTAAACAGGGAATATTTTTAATGTAATCTCAGATCGATGTGAAAGCAGTAGAGGAGAAGCGATGCCAACCAATTGTCCAGGCAGTGACGTGACCATAACCACGGTTAATTGCCCTAAGTGTGGGGAAGAAGTAGAGCTGTTTACAGGAGACTCTAAGGCAAAATGTCCTGGTTGCGGCATATCCGTGCGCCGGGAGGTGGCGTCATGTATTGAGTGGTGTCCAGGTGCGAGCGAATGTTTCCGTCATGTATTCGAGGAAGACAAGGCTCATGAAGAGAAAGATGACACGGGAGACTAAAATTCAAAGCCCAGACAACAAGGTATGTAATACCGGAAAATAGCGCCAATTTGTTTAGTGCCTGCAAGCCCGTACTTGCAGGTTTTTCCTTTGAGCGTTCACGTTGTTGCCTCCAATAACCCCTGTTTGACAAAGCCATTTCACATAACTAGTATATGTGTCGCTCTTGGCACTCTATAGTAGAGAGTGCCAGAAATTTTATGATTTATAAACCAGGAAACCAAGGAGGGTTGATTATGAACTTGAAACCTCTAGAAGACAGAGTCATTGTTGAGACTGTTGATTCAGAAGAAGTGACTGCCAGTGGCATTTACCTTCCCGATTCAGCACAGGAAAAGCCTCAGCGCGGTAAGGTTATTGCCGTCGGTGACGGCAGGCTCGACAAGGAAGGCAAGCGGATTCCATTAGACGTCAAAAAGGGCGATGTGGTTATCTACAGCAAGTATGGTGGAACTGAGGTTAAAATTGAAGGCAATGAAGTGCTGATTCTGAAGACCAGCGACATCCTTGCCAAAGTGGTTAAAAAATAATGAAGGGAGTGAGACGTTATGGCAAAAAGTATCAAGTTTGATGAAGAGGCGCGGCGTGCCCTCGAGCGTGGAGTAAACACGCTCGCCGATGCGGTGAAAATCACACTCGGCCCCAAGGGCAGGTATGTCGTGCTTGACAAGAAATTCGGCGCACCGACGATCACGAATGACGGTGTAACCATCGCCCGGGAGATCGAAGTCGAAGATGTTTTCGAGAACCAGGGAGCGCAACTGGTGCGTGAAGTCGCAACCAAGACCAATGATGTGGCAGGTGACGGTACGACCACTGCTACGCTGCTCGCACAGGCGATAGTCCGTGAGGGTTTACGCAATGTCGCTGCTGGCGCCAATCCCATGGGTCTCAAGCGTGGCATCGAGATGGCGGTAGACGCTGCCGTCGAAGCCATTAAAAAGCAGGCCAAAGAGATCTCCGGCAAAGAAGATATCGCTCGTGTGGCGACTATCTCAGCGGACGACAGGGTAATCGGTGATATCATCGCCGACGCAATCGAGAAGGTCGGCAAGGATGGTGTTGTAAACGTCGAGGAAGGTCAGACTTTCGGTATGGATCTCGAATTCACCGAAGGAATGCAGTTTGACAAGGGTTACCTGTCTCCTTACATGATCACGGATCAGGAGCGCATGGAAGCTGTTCTCGAGGAGCCCTACATCCTGATGGCCAACCAGAAGATCGGTGCGGTTGCGGATCTGCTGCCGGTTCTTGAGAAGGTAATCCAGAGTGGCCGGCCCTTGCTTATAATCGCAGAGGACGTCGAAGGCGAAGCCCTTGCGACTCTCGTGGTTAACAAGTTGCGCGGCACTTTTACCGGTCTGGCAGTCAAGGCGCCTGGTTTCGGTGAGCGCCGTAAGCGTATGCTCGAGGATATCGCCATCCTTACCGGCGGCACGGTCATCAGCGAAGAGCTTGGTATGAAGCTGGAAAACGCTGAAGTCGCTCTGCTTGGCAAGGCCCGCAAGGTCGTAGTGAACAAAGAAAACACTACCATTATTGATGGTGCCGGCAAGCCCGCGGACATCAAGGGTCGCATCAAGCAGATCAAGGCTGAGATCGAAGCAACTGATTCTGATTTTGACCGTGAAAAGCTGCAGGAGCGTCTCGCAAAGCTGGCCGGAGGTGTGGCGGTCGTCAAGGTCGGTGCTGCTACCGAGACCGAGATGAAAGAGAAGAAGCATCGCGTTGAGGATGCACTTAACGCTACACGTGCAGCCCTGGAAGAGGGAATCGTGCCAGGCGGCGGAGTAGCCCTGATCAACGTTATCGGTGACGTCAAAAAGGTAAAGGCCAAGGGTGACGAAGCGACTGGCGTGAGTATTATCGCCAGAGCTCTGGAAGAACCGCTCCGTCAGCTTGCGGACAATGCCGGCCTGGAAGGCTCGGTTGTAGTAAACCGGGTCAAGAATGAGAAGCCGGGTTTCGGACTGAACGTCTCCACGGACAAGTATGAGAATCTCGTCAAGGCCGGTATTATTGATCCAGCCCTGGTGACCAGGTCCGCACTTCAGAACGCGGCATCGATTGCCAAGAACATCCTTACCACCGAGTGTGTTGTGGCCGAGCTGCCGGATGATAATCCACAGGCTCCCATGATGCCGCCAGGTGGCATGATGTAATAAACAACAATCGTTTGATCAGATTGTTTATCGGCGGGCCCGCAAGGGCCCGCCTTTTTTCACCGGAAAGCGAAAGACCCTCTAAATGAGGGTCTTTCGCCGGGTATAAGGGATGAAGGGGGTGAAACAGGCACACGCCCTTCGGGCAATAATTCAACAAATATTGACAAACCCCTTTTTCCCATAAATGTCGATGATTGGCAGGGATATTCATATCGATGTACTCACTCAGGAAATCATCGTCATTGTCTCTGCCAGCTCACATAATCGGTGTCTGTTTTGTAAATGAATCAGCCAGCGATCAGGAATTGATTCGGCCCCGGCACAACACCCGGCAAGCGCTCCCGTGATTGCTCCGATCGTGTCCGTGTCTCCACCCAGATTCACTGCCGCGACTATTGCTTCTTCGAAAGTTGAGTGGTGCAGCCACGACCATATTGAGCACTCCAGCGTGTCGAGAACATAAGCAGTGGGGGAGAGTCGATCATTAGCTAGTTCTGATAGAGCATTCAGGGAGCGTCGCAAAACTTCCGGTGCTGCATCAGTGTTTTCCTCATATTTTTCAGTAGCCAGCCCAAATGCCTCAAATCGTTCATGGCCGTTTAAAAGTTCGACTATTAAAAGATTCAGGAAGACACACGACCATTGGCAATCAGGATGTGGATGGGTGATCCTAGAGCTCAAACGGCTGTTTTTAATCAGCTTCGCAGGATTATTTCGTTCCTGTATCGCAACCGGCGTGCATCGCATCAGAGATCCATTTCCGGAGCTGTCAGGATTTTGAGCCTGCGTTTCCAATGCTGCCTGTTCCCAGTCTTCTCCGTCAGCAATCAAGCTCAAGACTCTGGATGTGTGCTTGCCGACACCCCTTCCATCCGTCCTGAACCATTCGGCGAAACGGTATGCAATGTCGTCGGCATCAAAACCGCCGCAGTAGACGATGCTTTCAGCCATGATCCTGGTTTGAGCAGTATCATCGGTCGTCTCACCAGGACGAAGGCTCAACCACCCGCCACCTACCATCTCCGAAAGTATGCCAAAACGGTTCCTGATTTCCACATTCGTGCATCCCTCTACGGGTGCGCCCAGCGCATCTCCTGTGGCCAGACCTAACAGGCAACCTTCTACCCGATTAAGTATCCGATCAGTTTTGCGCACAGAAACCACCCCCGATTCTGACCTGGCATATGAAATCACCGATGCTCTGGAATCAGACCCTTATTTTTTAACCCTTTCATCAAATAAGAGGATTGGATTCCAAGACTTCCGAAAACACGGCGCCCACGTCGTTCTTTTCTTCATAAAGTCGTATCTGCTTCTGAGCGCCGTTTCCATCATCCAGGATTTCAGCAATGCTACTGATATATTTTTTTAGTCCGAGCTTCTCATGCATGACACTGGTAAATTCGATTAACTCCCTGATGACGTCGGTTACTGGAACCTCTCTTTGTTTTTTGAAATCCACCAGATTTCCATCCAGTCCAAAGCGTAATGCCCGCCATATGTTCTCATCCAACTCACGTGTGTTTATTATCTGGAGCTTCCTGCCCTTGTCGTAATCGCTTGCAAGTCTCGCAACAAGAGAAACAAGCAATGCGGATATCGCCATCGTATCTTTGATATTGCTTTGGCTGTCGCAGATGCGTACCTCCAGCGTGCCGAAAAGTGGATGCGGCCTCAAGCTCCACCAGACTTGGGTTGGCTCGGAGATGGAATTGGTGGCAAACAGAGAGTCGATGAAAGTCGCATAGTCATCCCAGTTTCGGAAAGGACCGGGAATATTTCCTCGGGGGAAGGACCGCGTAAAGATTTGTGCCCTGGTGGAATGAAGGTAAGTATATCGCCCTTCGGAGA
>JBAZWE010000017.1:0-3814 GCA_041660545.1 Thermoleophilia bacterium | reverse complement strand
CGGAGAATGGCGAATTGGCCGAAAGGGCAAGGATGGCCGGCATGTAGCCCCGTAGCGAGTTAAAGACTGCGATCATACGCTCTCTTCCCCGAATTCCCACATGAGTATGCATGCCATATGTCAGGTTGTGCCAGGCGCAGTAACGCACTCGCTCTTCGACTTCGCGGTAATGGTGGGTTTCGAGAATGCGCTGGTCTTTCCAGTCGGAAAAGGGGTGGGTTCCCGTTGTTCCCAATCTCACACCCAGCTGCGAAGCAGATTCAGCCAAAAGTCGACGTTTTTGGGTAAGGTCGGCTTCCGCGGCGGCGATGTTTCTACATTTGCCGGTGCTTATCTCTATTTCTGATGCGATCAACTCGCCTTGAACAAATGTGCCTAGCTTTTCATGAGCGATAGCCCTGAGTTCTTCAAGACGGCTGGTCAATTCCAGGGTGTCAGGATCGAGTATCTGGAATTCTTCTTCAATCCCGATCGTAAAATCCTGGGAATTATCGAACCGGGTTGCGGCCTGCTCCAGACTGTAATGTTTCCAGTTCACACGATTATTCCATGCGTGACTGCAGGTGCACCAGATCTTCGTATGTTTCCCGTCTTATAATTACCCGCGCAGCGCCGTCCTTGACAAACAGGACCGCCGGCCGCGTTTGTCCGTTGTAATTATTTGACATTGAATATCCATAAGCGCCTGTCGCAGGTGTGATCAGGACATCGCCAGGACGTGGATTCGGAAGACTCGCCTCTTTGACGAGAATGTCGCCCGACTCACAATGTTTGCCCGCGATGTCGGCGGTCAAAGTGGGCGCCGCCTCCGGGCGGTTGGCAATCAGGGCTTCATAACTGGCCTGATAGAGCATGGGTCTTAAGTTGTCAGACATTCCGCCATCAACCGCCACATATGTTTTTACTGATGGAATTGTCTTTATCGTCTGGATTGTGTAAGCAGTCAGACCCGCATTGGCTACAATTGACCGCCCGGGTTCGACAACGACATGGGGAATCGGCAAGCCCACGCGTGCCATTTCCGTTTGGAGGCTCCCGATTATAACCTCGGCCAATTCATCTACACTGGCGGGTGTGTCTTCGGTTGTATATATGGCCCCCAGACCGCCTCCGACATCAAGAATTCTACAGTTAAACTCATACTTCTTATGGCATAGGTCCATGAAATCAGCCAAGAGGCCAATAGCCTTCCGGTAAGGTTCCAGGGAAAATATCTGTGAGCCGATATGGCTATGAAATCCAACCAGTTCGAGATTTGTATAACCCAATGCATGACTTACCGCCTCTTCGGCCTTTCCTTCAGCCAGGCAGAATCCAAATTTTGAATCCAGTTTACCTGTCTGGATAAAATCATGGGTATGCGCTTCGATACCCGGGGTGATACGTAAAAGGACTGGTTGTCTTCTGCCCTGCTCGCCGGCCAGCTCGTTGACGACCGAAAGCTCATCCAGAGAGTCGGCCACGATATATCCGACGTGGGAGCGTATCGCCCCTTGAAGCTCATCGCGGCTGTTTGCGTTGCCATGCATATATATATGTTCAGGCGGGAACCACGTTTTTAAAGCTGTGAACAATTCGCCACCCGATGCAACGTCGAGCGACATATGTTCCTCAGCCAACAGCTGGCACATGGCAAGACAAGAAAAAGCTTTGCTTGCATAGACGATTTCGAAATCGTCTGTTCGTGAGGAAAAAGCTTGAATATATTCCTGACATCGCTCACGGACTTGCTGTTCGTCATAGATAAAGAGCGGTGAACCATACTCCTGGACAAGCTCGACCACGTCGCAACCGGCAACCTCGAGATGACCGGCTGCGTTAATCCGGCTGGACTTTGGGAGTGGGGGGACAGTAATCATCATAGGAATGGAAGTTAGCACAGCCCGGCGTAGCCGGTCAAACACGTAAATGCTTCTTGAGCGCCGGTTGCCCCCTCTGATATAGTTTCAATGCATGAGTGAATCCAAAGCCAAGTTCACATACTACATGGGAGACACCCCTCCTCAGTTCGCCAACCGCAGCGAAGAGGAATGTGCCAAGATTCTCGATTATTACTCTATCCCTTGGATGTATGAACCTCGCACTTTTGTATTGGAGCGGGACGAGGAAGGAAATGTCATTGAAGCATTCACTCCCGACTTCTTCCTTCCGGATCAGAATCTGTTCGTCGAACTCACCACAATGAAGCAGGCTCACGTAACCAAGAAAAACATGAAGATTCGCAAAGTGAAGGAAAGATTTCCGGAAGTTAACATTAAACTCTTTTACAAGCGGGATTTTCTCAAACTTGCTCAGAAGTATGACCTTTCCGTGGAAAGCGACCACAAAGAATAAATATCCGGTCATCGGGTTGAATGGTTATGTAATCGCTCAGTCATTAATTGAACGGCTTATTTTGCGAATGGTTCCTTGATAGGGGTGAGATTTGTCCCAGGACTCAGATATCCAGAGCTTGATTGGCAGGACTTATCTGGACGAAAACGCTATCGCGGAGCGAGTAAAGCAGCTGGCGCGTCAGATTTCCGATGACTACAGCGGTCGCGATTTGCTTTTATTATCGATTTTGAAAGGTGGAATATTCTTTCTGGCCGATCTTGCCCGCGAGATAACAATGCCGGTTACAATCGACTTTATAGCCATCTCGAGTTATCGTCGTGACCAGCGCGAAGACGGTGAAGAAGTTCGCAGGGTCAGGTTTCTCAAGGACCTGGATCAGGATATCGAAGGGCTGGATGTTCTTATTGTCGAGGATGTCATAGACACAGGGCTGACCCTTAACTACATACTCCAGAATCTATGGCTCCGAAAACCCGCCTCACTAGAGATTGCTACATTGCTGGACAGACCCTACAGGCGTCTGGCGGATCTGAAGGTCAAGTACCAGGGATTCCAGGTACCGGATGAGTTCTTCGTCGGATACGGCTTCGACTATAAGCAGAAGCTTCGCAATCTTCCCCGTATAACCAGGCTTCATATTTAAGCTATTGCTGGCTTCGCTTTTTTCCGCGCCGGAGCATGAATCCCGTGCAGATCATAATCGACCCGAGCACGCCCAGCAGCAATACCGGTGATCCGGTGTTTGGAGTCTTGCCGCCAGTTCCGTCTTGCGGAATTTCGGGTGCCGGGGTCGTTGGCGTAGCGGGCGTCGGATTTACTGGAGTAGGCGCAGGCGTAACCGGAGTCGTGGGAGTTGTTGGAGCAGCTGGCGCGGGAGACGGGGTCGTAGACGTAGTGACACCGGGTACGGTTTTTACTGTTTCTCCCTCGGCCGGCAATATCGAAGCCACTTTCTGTTCAAAGGTTTTTTCCATCAACGGGCCAATGAAAAAATCCTTGATATTGCCTTCGGAATCAATGAAAAATGTTGTGGGAATTCCGGAGAAGGACACTTTTCCGGCTTTTTGATATGAATATACGATATCCCCTCTTGGATCCATGCCTATAGGGAATACCAGGCCGTGTTTATCGGCAAACGCCCTCTGACTATCAACGTCGTCTTTTACAGCAAGCCCGAAAAAGACCACTTTATCCTTATATTTCTCATACATTTTCGCTAGGACAGGTGCTTCCTGCTCGCATGGTCCGCACCAGGAGGCAGCGAAGTTCAACACCACAGGTTTACCCTTGAGATTTGCGTTGTAGGAAACCATGTCGCCGGAAAGAGTCGTGGCAGTGAAGTCAGGCGCGTTCTTGGCGGTAGCTGTGCTGCCTGATGTGGAGCTACCGGAAGTATTGCCCCCGCAACCCGTGATTAAAAAGGCGCCAACCATCAATACCCAGGCGGATAGAAGGATTTTCTTGTTACGAATCATCA
>JBAZWE010000016.1:8587-30286 GCA_041660545.1 Thermoleophilia bacterium | reverse complement strand
CTGGTGGAAAAGATACTGACCGGAAACGGTTACACGGTTGTGAGCGTGCCGGATGCCGAACAGGCTTTGTCTGTTTACGAAAGCGTGGACGGTGATTTCAAACTTATATTCAGCGATGTCGTGTTGCCTGGCAAGGACGGTGTTGCTCTCGTCGATGAACTGAAACTGCGGGATCCGGAGTTGAGCATCCTTTTGGCCAGTGGCTATAGCCCAGACACCGATTTGAATGCTATAAAGGATCGAGGCTACCGTTTTTTACACAAACCCTATGCATTGCCTGAACTGCTGGAGGCGATCGCAGAGCTGCTGGTCAATCGGCATTAAGACGGGATTCATTGGCACTATTTCGAGGAACAAGTTCGAGGAAGCGGCCGATCAGCCTGTGCGACAGCGTGAGGAGGGTGTCAGCGTAATCAGGTAATCCATCGAGTATGGTCTGGCCCTTGACGCCCGCGCTGCCAAGATAATCCTCGTATTCACGGACCCATAATCGCACCAGTTCTTCGGTTACCTCAACATGGAACTGCAACCCGTAAACGCGGCTGCCGATGCGGAAGGCCTGGTTTTCGTAGACCGGATCGGTCGCGAGTCTCGTAGCTCCGGATGGCAGGTCGAATGTGTCGCCATGCAACTGGAATACCGGAAATGTGGCAGGCAGTGTAGAAAACAGCACATCCGTGGCAGCTGCTTTCGTCAGCTCAACAGTACTCCAGCCGATTTCTTTTACAGGCCCGGCGTAAACACGGGCGCCGGCGGCGGCCGCTATCAGTTGCGCGCCGAGACATATACCCAGAGTCGGTACGTCAGCAGTTAATGCTTTTTCGATCAGCTTCAATTCGTCCCTCAGGTATGGAATTTCCTGCATGTCATAAACAGCCATGGGGCCACCAAGTATGATCAGCGCGTCCCAGCCATCGAGTGAGGCGGGAACATCGTCTCCTCTGTAAGCTCTGATATGGTCGAAGTTGGCCCTCAGGGCTGATTCCCGGCTCCTGCCGGTATCTGTTGCCTGCTTGCCGGCGAGCGAGAACGAGCTGAGCGGTTCACAGTCTATATGCTGAATAACCAGGATTTTTTGCATGCAAAAAGGATACCATTTAACCTGATCGGCTGATCGGCGAATGCATTTCGTCAACTTGAAATATTGTTAAAATATCCAGGCGTGGGATACACCGGTTATTCCGTTAGATTATGTACTCTTACGGGAATCATCTTCATGTCCAAAAAATCATTCGAGCGGAGGAATTTCGTGGCGACTTTGACCAAAACAGATCTGGTAAAGGAACTGGGTCAGCTTTACAGACCCTCGAAATCAAAGCCGGCGATTATCGAGGTTCCCGAGATGAGCTTTCTCATGGTTGACGGCGACGGCGACCCGAACGATGACCAGTTCCAGGAAGCCTGTAGCGCACTTTATGGCATGGCTTATACGCTCAAGTTCATGATCAAGAAGCAGGGCCGGGCGGATTTCAAGGTCATGCCGCTCGAAGGTCTGTGGTGGATGGCAGGCACCAGGGAATTTGACGTGGCCAGGAGAGAGGACTGGAAGTGGCGCGCCATGATAGCCCAACCGGACCTGGTAACCGCCGATGACGTCAGGCAGGCCAGTGTCGAGCTTCGCGACAGGAAAGACCCACCGGCGCTGGCAAAAGTAAAATTCAAAAGTTTTGCGGAGGGCAAGGCCGTGCAGATCATGTACATAGGGCCCTATTCCGATGAAGGCCCGACCATCAAGATGCTGCATCAGTTTGCCGCTGAAAACGGTTTTAAACTAACAGGCAAGCACCACGAGATCTACTTGGGAGATCCGCGGCGTTCGGCTCCGGAGAAACTGAAGACCATCATCAGGCAGCCGGTCAAATGACTGCTGATTTAAATGAGGTGGGGATCATTCGTGGAGTCCGGCTGGTAGAAAATTGCGACTAGCCGTCGTCCACGGTTATTTCCTCGGCGATTCCGGCAGCGCCATCTATACGCGTGAACTGGCACGTGAATTCACTCGGCAGGGGCACGATGTTACGCTCATATGCCAGGACCAGGCTGCCGACAGCTACGATTTTATTGATAGTCTTCATGAATTCGGTCCGGATGATTCCGGGCTTCGCACGGTTTTCGAGAGAGATCCACTTTATAAAGGCCGCTGCCGCATGGTGCGGCCCTTCATCGGCGATAGGCTGTTGACCTACGTCGCGGGTCCATTCCCTCCTTTCGATGCGGTTCCGTTCCAGGACGCCACGAGTCAGATGATAACCGCCTACGTCGAAGCCAACATCAGGGATATGAGTGAGACCTTCAGGCGCTGGCCACAGGATCTGGTGCAGGCAAACCACGCGGTCATGCAGCCGTATCTCGTCAAAAGGGCGCTTGGGGACGGTACCCCGTATGTCGTCACCATTCACGGCAGCGAACTGAATTTCACAGTGCGCAAAGACCGGCGCATGGTTCCATTTATGCATGAAGGCCTCGCGGGCGCCACTGCTATCGCGGCCCTCAGCGAAACCAGCCACGGCGAGGTTATCGGGCTGGCCCAGGAACATGGTCTGGACATAGCATCACGAACCGTGATTCTTCCTCCCGGCGTCGATACCGGACTTTTCGTTCCGCTGGATGGCCGGGGAAAAACGCTTGCAGGTATTTCCATGGCAATCGATCCTAAGCTAGATGATATCGCGGTTTTTGCCGGCAGACTGTTGTGGACGAAGGGGCTGCAATATATGGTGGCGGCGCTGCCTCTCATTCTACAAAAAAGGCCACGGATGCAGCTGATTGTCGTCGGTGACGGGCCCATGCGCGAACCGCTGGAGCGATTGATATTTTTGCTGGAGAGCGGCAACCTCCAGGAGGCCCGCCGCCTGACGGAGACAGAAGCTGAGCTGAGGCCGGCACCGGAATATGGTCCCGTCATACCGGAAATGAACATCGAGCAGGAAAAAATCCATCAGATTCCCGCGCCGGGAGACCTCTCGCGGCGAATCCATTTCACCGGTCACTTAAGCCATCAGCAATTGGCGCCCCTTTTTGCCGCGGCCGATGTTTCCCTGGCCCCATCAGTATTTCCCGAAGCCTTCGGGCTGGTGAGCATCGAAGCCCTGGCAGCCGGCGCCTTGCCGGTTGCCACCTATCAGACCGGCCTGCGCACGCCGCTCGACGTAATCGCTGCCGGCCTTGACGATACCCGTTTCAGACAGCTGGCTCCCGGAACGGATCTTACGCCAGGACTGGTATCCGCCCTGACAGGCATACTTGGGAAATATGCGACTAGGGATCCGGGATTCCGGGAAAAACTGCATGGTATCGCACGGGGAAACTTTTCATGGCGGATCGTCGCCGGGCGCTATCTTGAATGGGCTCAACATTGAATATTATCTTTGCCATGCTTTCTCTTGCAGCAGGGGTGACTTGCCTGTTTATGGCAAGCCTGGTGCTGACACGCGATCACCGGAGTTCGCTGAACCGTGTATACGCGTTGTTGTGCCTCTCGGTGGCGTATTGGGCTTTGGCGGAAGCGCAATATCGCCAGACGTCTGAATTCGATATCGCGAACATGTGGTGGCATCTTTCTTTCACATGGTCTTTTACAGCCGCATTGATGCTTCATTTCGTTCTGCTGTTTACCAAGTCACATGTCTTAAAAAACAAGGCAATCTATCTATTGATATACACACCGGCCGCTGTCATATCATTTCTCGATCTCACGACTGACCAGATTACCGGCGTCCCCGTAAAAGCAGCCTGGGGCTGGTCTCACAATACCGAGACGATAAGACTTCCCGGTCTCGCTGGCTACTTTTATTTTCTGTTCATGGGCCTGTTGGCATCATTTCTTGTCTGGCGCTTTTTCCAGAGGGAAGAAAATCCCAGGAAGAAAAAAATTGCGGGCTTTGTCCTGATAGGAATTCCGCTTCCGGTGCTCACGGCGACGATCATGGAGTGGTTGCTTCCCCTGCTCGGTTTACCTTTGCCTGAAATGACAACGCTGGCGTTTGCGATCTTCAGTGCGACTTTCATCGGTTACGCGATACTGCGGTACGGTTTCTTTATGATGACGCCGGAAAATGCCGCCAGAGAGATAATCTCGACCATGTCAGACAGCCTGTTCCTGATCGACCATGCGGGCAAGATCGTTGTCACGAACCCGGCAGCATCCGGGCTTCTGGGTTATTCAGGCTATGATCTCGTTGGCGTCTCGATAGGGAAGATATTAAACGATCAGCGGCTGGCGTCAGCCCTCATTACAAGTGACGGACATGAACCTCTCGATATATCAGATATCGAGACCCTGCTTGTATCCAGCTCGGGAGAAAATGTCGCGGTTTCTCTATCCTGCTCGAGTATCCGGGATGCCGCAGGCGATTTTCAGGGCTATGTCTGTGCCGCTCGGGATATCACGGAACGTGAATTGGCAAAGTCGAGGCTGATCGGCAGCGAGCATCGTTACCGGGAACTGTTCGAGGGTTCGATGGACATGATATTCATCGCCACTCCGGATTTCAGGTTACTGGATATCAATCCCGCGGGGGCAAGGATGCTGGGATATGAATCCCGGGAGGAGATCATCGGGGCGGTTGTATCGGAGCCTGCTTTCATGGAAATCGAAGAGCGAAAGAACTTCGATAGCGCGATGAAATCGAAAGGGTTTGTCAGGGATTACGAGCTGACACTCAGGAAGCATGACGGACAGATGCTCGACGTGCTAGTGACCGCGACAGCGGTAAGTGACGCCGATGACGGTCTGACAACATATCGCGGCATCATGAGGGACGTCACCGAGAAGAAGTTGTTGGAGAGCCAGCTTGTCGAAGCCAAAAAAATGGAGGCTGTCGGCCATCTGGCGGGCGGTATCGCTCATGATTTCAATAACATGCTCATGGTCATGCTGGGGAACGCTGAACTGGAACTTAAAGAAATGAAGGAAGACAATCCCGCGCGAGAATCGCTGAACATCATCCTGGATACGGGACTCAAGGCGGCCGAACTGGTTCAGCAGCTTCTGGCATACAGCCGGCGCCAGATCCTCACGCCCACTGTAGTCGATGTTGCCGGCCTGATCGATGACCTGGCGCGGATGCTTGAACGTGTTATCGGAGAGGATATCGATCTTGGCGTAAAGATCATGCCCGGACTTGAAAACGTATTCGCAGACAAGGCAACACTGGAGCAGGTGCTGATGAACCTGGCCATCAACGCCCGCGATGCCATGCCGAATGGCGGGATTCTGTCGATCGAGGCGGATAACGTCACTCTTGATAATAGCCAATGCTGTCGTGACACAGACGCCAGACCAGGAGATTATGTCAGGGTCTCAGTGTGCGACAACGGAGTCGGCATGGATTCCGACAAGCAGAAACATATATTCGAACCCTTCTATAGCGATAAAAAATCTGGTACCGGTCTGGGTCTGTCGATCGTCTACGGAGTCATCAAACAGCACGGAGGTTTCATAGTTGTCGAAGGAAAATCGGGAGAAGGGTCCTGCTTCGATATCTATCTGCCGCCGTTTATCGGTTCCGTCGCCGCCAAATCAAAAGGCAATGCGTCTGAACCACTCGAAAGAGTGCCGACCGGGTCAGAGACGATCCTCGTGGCGGAAGACGAGGAGCAGGTGCGTGTGTTATACAAGATCTGCCTCGAATCGCTCGGATACATTGTTCTGCTAGCCGGGGATGGTGAAGAGGCCCTGGATATTTTTGGCAGGATGGCGGAAGAAATCGATCTGGTCATACTGGATGCCGTCATGCCACGTTTGAGTGGTCCGAAGGCTTATGAAGAGATGCGAAAAGTACGGCCAGGGCTGCCATGCCTGTTTGTGACCGGTTATGGCGAGGAGATTGCTTCTCGCCACCTTCAAGGAGAGTCCGGCACACAGGTTCTGCGCAAACCGGTGAGCTCAAGAGACCTGGGTATCAAGGTCAGAGAGTTGCTGGATGAGCAGCACAGCCGGATCTAGATACGCTTAACCCCCCCCTGCACGATCTTTTCTGGCTTTTTGCCCTTCTTCAGCCAATAACTCGCAGCATGGTACGCCCGCGTGAAAATACTCACCGATAAACCTGCACAGGTGAGGCAGATTACTTAACTGATATTGCCTTCAAGGTAAGGCGCATTCAGGCAGATATTAGTAATAGAGGATCCCGACGCTGGCGAGCGTTGATTCCGGTAAATAGCAGGGTCTGACGTGTACCCGGCCGGAAGATGGGATCGGTGGTGAGTGCTATGTGGTTTAAAGCTGTCGAGCGAGCGACATCGAAGTTGTCGCGTATGCGCATCAGGTTGCATGCCGTAATCAGGATTCGGCATAAATTTGCGGCGTTTCTGGCACTGATCATGCTCGCCTCTCTTGTGCTCCTCTTTCCCGCTGCTGACGAATTTTCATTCGGCGCCATGAATATGGAAACAGCAATGGCGACCCCGGTGGACAGCAGCCTCTCCTGGTCCATCCGTGGTTTTAATTTTCAATCCTGGTGGCACGACGATTATCTTTCCCCAAGCTCCGCGGCGTCGCTTGAACGTATCGCGGGTACGGGAGCCAACTGGGTCACCGTCGGTCCTACTCAGTACATGGAAAACGCACAATCAGTGAGCATCGCTCCCGAGGCAAACGGGCGGACAGCGACCGATGCCGCTATCGCACGGGCTATCGACGACGCACACGCCAGGGGTCTCAAAGTGTTGTTCAAACCCCATATCGATGTCAGGGACGATACCTGGCGGGGCGACATCAGGCCGGCGGATCCGACCGCATGGTTCGAAAGTTATTCTCAGATGATTACAAGATATGCACAACTGGCTCAGGCTCATGGAGTGGAGATCATGGCCATTGGGACCGAACTCTCCAGCATGGTCAAAGCCGATCACTATGGAGACTGGGCCAATATCATCAGCCAGATTCGTTTCGCCTATCACGGGCAGATTACTTACGCAGCCAGCCAGAACGACCTGGAGAATCCGGCCACCGTCAGCTTTTCGGGTCTGCTGGATTATCTGGGGGCCGATCTGTATTTTCCGCTGAGCGATTTGTCCGACCCGAGTGTCGATGATCTCGTACGCGGCTGGACCGAATACAACGGGACATATGGCAGGTTCAACTGGGTGGCGGAAATCGAAGCATGGCAGGCCTACTGGGACAAACCGGTCATCTTCACCGAAATGGGTTATCGCAGCGTCAAATTTGGCACTGCCTCACCGTGGGATTATTCGTTTGCAGGAGTGTACGACGGCGATCTTCAGGCGCGTGCTTACGAAGCGGCTTTCCGGGTCTTCGGCAACAAACCGTGGCTGGTTGGAGTCCTCTGGTGGAACTGGAGTGTTACGGATAGCGGCGGCTTTACGGATACGAATTATACAATAATCAACAAACCCGCCGAGGCGGTCATAAGTAACTGGTTTGCCAATGGAGCGAATGCACAGCCGTCGCTTACAGTCGAATCGGGCATTGTCTCGTGGACGAGTTATGCTGATTATCGCGAACGCCTTTTACATGTGACATACCAGGTAAATAATAACGGCGGCATGGCCAGGCAGGTTTCGGTCATAGGCGGCACAGCCGGCAACGGCGTGACTCTGGCATCCGAACTACCGGCTGATGTCGGAGATATTCCCCAGGGGAGCAGCTCCAGCTATAGCGCTATTTACAGGATTCCACAAGGAATAACGGATTTCCTGGCTGTACCTTATATTACCTATATTGACACGGCGGGAACGACACATAATCTTCCCGTTGCTCCTGTTGGACTTGAGGGCTAAAGGCAGGACATAGGCCTTCTTCATTTATCCCTTCACAGTGATATGCTTGTGAAACAGTATGTCTTCGATGGAGGGTTCCTTATGAAATCAAGGCTCAAAGGAAGCGATAATATTTTCACGCGCCTGATTATTCTCTGCTCGGCTATCTTTTTAGTTCTATTGATCGCGGTCACGGCGTCCGGCTGTGGAGACGAAGCCGGTTCCACTACCACGACGCCAACTCTAAAAACCACCACGACGAGCGATTCTCCTAGTGTGAATACTGTGACTGACAGCGGTCCCGTAATGCCGAACGTCGATGAAACCCAGGTCGCAGCCGTGGAAGCTGCGGCGAGTGCCGCGTTCAGCAGGGAATGGGGTGATGGTACCGGAGTGCATATCGTCTGGGGGCCAAACATCATTTCGGACTGGGCGCTTATCGGAATGGAAAATGAAAGCGGACTTGCCGGCAAAGACGTTCTTCTGCGTCAGGAGGGCGGTGTGTGGCAGGTGAAGGACACCGGTCACGCCCTGGCGCTCAAATGGGAGAGCCAGACGCCAGCCGGGCTTTGGCCAACTGTTTAACCTGATTGGGCCACGAGGTCGGTCAGTCCATCCTCGATATCTATCAACGGTCTGTATCCGAGGGACTTTTCCAGCAGATCGCAGGTAGCAAAAGACCTTCTTATGTCTCCGGTGCGAGGACTGGCGTAGACTAAGCCAGCCTGGCTTGCAGCCGCTCCCTGGATAATCCCAGCCGCGTCGATAATCCTTGTCTCCCGGCCAGTGGCGACGTTTATGATCTGCGGCAACGGCCAGTCGGCATCCACGGCCAGCAGGTTGGTTTTTGCGACATCCGAAACGTGGATAAAATCCCTGGTCTGGCCGCCGTCTCCATGTATGGTTAGAGGCTCACCCTTTAGCGAGCGATCGACGAAGATAGAGAGAACACCGGAGTATGGCGATTTTGGATCCTGCCTTGTTCCGTAGACATTGAAATACCGGAGCGCCAGAAACTCAATCCCGTAAAGCTCACCATAGGTCCTTCCGTAAAACTCGCCCGTCAGCTTATGCCATGCGTATAGAGAGTTCGGCTGCACGGGAGTGTTCTCTGTTTTTGGTAGCTCATCATGATCGCCGTATATCGCCGCCGAGCTTGCCAGGATAACGCGTCTGACGCTCTTGCGCCTGGCCGCTTCGATGATGTTCAGGCTGCCTGTAGCGTTGACTTCGTGAGTCATCAGTGGTTCGTGAATAGATTTTTCGACCGAGGAAATCGCCGCAAGATGCAGGATGGCATCAATACCATCACAAGCGGACTCCAGGGCTTCATAATTGCGTATATCGAGATCGATCAGCTCGATTTCCCCGGTCACGGGGGTAAGGTTGTCGCGTGTCCCAGAGGAGAAATCATCGACTATGCGCACCTTGTGTCCGTCTTTGACAAACAGCTCAGTTGTGTGAGAGCCGACGAAGCCCGCTCCTCCGGTGATCAGTATATTCATAGTAGTTACAATAGCCGAAAAAAGCGGCCCAAGTAAAGGAAGTGGAAGGGGCTTTTCTGCTAGAATCAAGCCCGAAAGACGAAGCCTGGGGGAGGGGCCCCTGATCGTAAGTAAGATAAAGAACAGAATATCATCCGGATCATCAGAAGCATCTGATGCGACGCTCACAAGAGATGTTCTCATCCTGGTGGCGCTGGTCTTGCTCTTTGCCCTGCCTTTCATCAATCAGGCGTTCCACTGGGACGATCGTGATTATATCGAGTTTGCAAAGGTGCAGGCCCGGGACATAACCCAGACCAACCTGACGGATTACAGTTACAGGGGCCAATACTTCATCAAGGGGTTACGCAACCCGCATGCGCCGCTTCTGACAACGTACCTTTCCCTGTTGCTTCGGAGTGGAGCTCAGGTGAGCGAGCCACTTTTCCATGCCGCCTATCTGATCTTTCCGCTTATCGCGGCGTTATCCATGTATGCGCTCTCAAGAAGGTTCACCAGGCACCCCCTGATAGCCACGCTGCTGCTGGTTTCATCTCCCGGATTTCTGATCATGTCACATAATCTGATGGATAATCTTCCCGGCGTTTCGCTTTCCCTTGCCTCAGCAGCCCTGTTCATATGGGGCGCCGATAAAGGCAACTTCAAGCTGCTGCTGGGTTCCGGGATCATGATGGCGCTCGCCGTCATGACGGCCTACCAGTCCCTGACGATCATACCCGTGCTCATGGCATACGCACTCTTAAACAGGAATTTCCAACAGAAGACATATCTGCCTTTCGTCATCCCGCTCGCGGTCTACGGCCTGTGGCGAATGTATATAAAAAGTCGATACGGTTATGCGCCCGCGGTCTCCTACAAAGCGGGTCTGCACTTCGACTGGCAGGTACGCTCGATGATCGTATTCATCGGTGGCACGATCGTCTTCCCACTGTCCTTCCTGGTGCTCTTCCTGCGCAGCAGGATGGATATCATGATCGCGTTTCTCGCTTTTCCGCCGCTGATAACCTGGGCGGCCATATATTATCTGGGCAGGGGCGAGATCGATTTCTTTCAGGCATTCCAGCTGGCGATATTGATAGCCGCGGGTTTCATGATACTGTACCGCATGATTTTAGCCGGCATCTCGGGGCTTATGGGATGGGCGCAGAACAGAAAAGGGTGGGCGGATCCCGTATTTCTGCTTGTCTGGTTTCTAAGTGTGATTCTTGTGCAGATGGTCTTTAAGATTCCCTACGTCGCGGTACGTCATCTGCTGCTGCTGTTTCCTCCAGTCATTCTCCTGTTTATTCGTGAGGCCGAGGCCCTTTGGCCCATGCGGCCGCGTCTGAGAGGCGTGTTTGTATATACCACGCTTGCTCTGACTATGTTCTTGGGTCTTTCGGCTGCCTACGCTGACTACCGGATGGCGGGCACATACAGGGAGGTCGCGGGACAGATGAAAGAGAGGTATGGCGACAATCCCGGCAAAGTCTGGTCGCTGGGAGAATTCGATTTTCGCTATTACATGGAGCAGCAGGGGTTTGAGTACCTGGGTGTCAAGTCAGTGGCGAATTCCGGAGATCTCGTGATCTCGTCTTATGTCTGCTCCACCGGAGTTGTGGCGCCCCTGCCTGAGGGTTATTACCGCGTACTGTCCCGGGAAGAGCCGTCATCCGCTTATCCCGTGCGCAGCATGAATCCATGGGCGGCAGCAGGTTTTTACGGCAACCTCATGGGCCCATTGCCAATATCGATTTCCGATGCGAAGCTCGACGAGATAGATGTAAACCAGCTTTACTGGGAAACCACAACAGAAGCATCCGGGGAGGAACAGCAGGCTGATGACTGAGTCTCCAGTAACGGCAAGCCGTGAGAGTGGCTTCAGCTCCATAAAAGGCGGACAGACGGCGCTTCGCAAGGCCGGAGATGATGGTCGCTCGGGCAGGCCGGTGTGGGTTGAGCTGAGCATAGTCGTCGTGGTTACCCTGCTGATCACGTTGCCTTTCATCTTCAAGCCGATTCACATGGATGATGCCGGCTTTATCGAACTGGCCCGCGAGCGGCGTGACAACCCCATGGAGATGGTGCTCAGCGATTACACCTTTTTCGGTCAGGAAAACGAGAGTTTTCTCGATACTCATCCGCCGCTCGTGTCTTCCTACATCGCGTTTTTGATCAATGTGTCCGGCGCCGAGTCCGAGACCTTTCTGCATCTCGGTTTTCTCATCTTTCCCCTGATGGCCGCCATATCCATGTACTATCTGGCGCGTTTTTTCACAAGACACGCATTGGTCGCGGCGCTTATGCTGATCGTCACACCCGGTGTCATGGTCATGTCTCACGGACTTATGAGCGATGTGCCGGGGCTTTCGCTGTGGCTGACAGGAGTCACCCTTTATCTGTACGGCCTGAAACAGAAGAGTCTTGTATTGATGACGATCTGCGGCCTGGTGATCACGACGGGTGTCTTTACTTCGTATCAGGTGCTTAGCGTAATACCTCTTCTCTTCGCCTATGCTCTGATCAGGAAGGAACTTTCGCTCCTGGCTTTTATACCCTTCGCTTTGCCGCTCAGCGCCTTTGCCAGTTACTGCGTGTGGCATTTCAGCATGCTGGGAATCTTTCCCCGCTTCTCGTATGGGGTAGGCGAACCTCTCGCCTGGTACTCGGTGATCCAGAAGGGGGCGAGCGTTTTTGCGGCCATCGGCGGTACCGTCGTCTTCTTTGCCGTCCTGATGAGGGTGTTACTGGCAAGAAAATGGGATTTCACTGTCTATCTGGTGTTTCTCGTTCCCATGTGGGTGGCTATCATGGTTCAATTCGCCTCAGTACAATTCTCAGCCTGGGCGGCCATCCTCTCTATCTTGCTGATGCCCCTGGGCATCATGTTGCTCTATAGAATCTTTGCTGAAGCATGGGAAGGGCTGGAGCAGGAGCGTCGCGACAGGCAGGCAATGAACGCATTGCTGTTTCTCTGGCTGGCGGGAGTCCTGTTTTACGTGATCATTCTGCTACCATATTCGTCTGTCCGATATCTGTTGCCGGCACTCCCACCTCTGATCCTGCTTTTTATCCGCCTGGTGGAAGGCCGGTTCGCGGGTTCGAGGAATATACAGAATCTTCTCATTGGTGGAGTCATGGCAACCGCCGGTCTCGGATTACTCGTGGCCGAGGCCGATTACGAACTGGCTGTCGCAAACCGGGATTTTGCCGGAAACGAAGGTGCTGCCTATGGCAGGCAGGTAGCCGCCGATGATCACCGTCTTTGGTTCATCGGCGAATTCGGATTCAGATACTACATGGAGCAGCAGGGATTCACCGAGCTTCCCAAGGATCGCCCAGAAGTCCTTCGTGATGGCGACCTGATCGTACAATCGCCGCTTGCCGACCCTCGTCCCTTCAGCGATGAGATGGCGGAGCGCGTGGAGTTGGTCGAGACTGTCGGCTACAGCGGCATGACCCCCTTCAGATCGATAAGCTTCAAATCAAAGGCCGGTTTCTACGGACATTTCTGGGGGATCCTCCCGTTTTCACTGGATTTTGGGAATATCGAG
This sequence comes from Thermoleophilia bacterium, assembly GCA_041660545.1. Lineage (GTDB taxonomy): Bacteria > Actinomycetota > Thermoleophilia > BMS3ABIN01 > BMS3ABIN01 > JBAZWE01. The sequence continues at coordinate 17,526 of JBAZWE010000016.1, read as the reverse complement.
GAATACATGGTCTACAGGGTCGTTCCGGAGCATGAAATCGATCACGAATAATTGCAGGAGAACTCGCAGGATTAGTTGAATTATTTAGGGTAATCCTATAGCATGGCTTCAAGCCGTAGGGTATATACGGTTAAAGGGGCGCTGGTTATAAACGTATAATCATCCCAATGTGTTATTTGAAGGGAGGTGGATGGTGAGCAGAAAGAGAATTGCTTTATTACTGCTTCTCGGCGTTGTAATCGCTACTACCATGGTACTCGCGCTTAACGTTTCGGCGCAGGCACAAGGGTATGGCGGTGGTGTCACGGGCGGTGCTGCCACGACTGGTGCAGAGGTCATTCTGTTTGGTGTTGCAGGTATGGGTCTTATAGGCGCTGGCTATTTCCTTACAAGGAAGGCCAAGGCTTAATCTGGTTTCTCAGATTGCCTGTGATCGAAAGATGGCGGAATCGGACAGTAGCGGTGGACATCAGATTGTAGATCGCTTTCTGGTCGATGTTGCCTGAAACTCGATAAATAATGAAATCATAAGAGAGCTGCATTCGTGCAGCTCTCTTTTTTATTGAGGGCGGTTGGCAGACAGGCATGTTGTCCGCCCTGTCCGGCTATTTTTTTGCTAAATTTAGACAAGTGACCGCCGGTCTTTATTCATAAAATTTACACCAGGAAGACGCGATTGAATCAGGTGGAAGAAAACAGTAATACCATAACCGGGAACCGGGCAAAGCGTGTAGCGATTTTAAAAACCGCCGGACGCTACCTTGTTTCACTGCTCACTATCATGACAGCCGCCGCCGCGGGTTACCTCATTCTCATGCTGGCCTCAGAGACCGAGTTTACCGTGGGCCCGGTTCATGCGGAGTTTGCGCTAAGACCGGCCTGGCATGGCAAATCAATCGTCGACCTGCCGCCTGCGGGCACCATCGAGGCCGATACCCATTCAGGCCCCGCGGTCGTGCATTATTCGCTTAAGGAGATAGCGGTCACGGAGGTAAGTGAACTGACCGACCCGGAGTCTGTCTCACGCCAGGAGCTGCAAAACTGGCAGGAGCCTGTACGTAGCCAGGTGCGGTCCCTGCTGTTGCGAATATTATTATTGAGCGCTCTGACCGGTGGCATGATCTGCGCGCTTATCAGGAGGCGCTGGCAATGGGGGATCGCCGGAGCCTTGATTGCGATGCTTACGACGATGCTGGTCGCCGGCATCGTCTGGCAGACATACGATACGGCCGCATTTCGCGAGCCTAGATATTCCGGCAGCCTGACATATGCTCCAGAAGTCATCGCGTTTTCCGAGGAGACCCTCGCAAATCTTGACGATTATGAAACGCGGGTTCCTGAAATCGCGGAGAGCCTCTATCGGACGATCAGTCAGCTGCATCAACTGCCGGGCGCGTTACCCGAAGACGATACGATAAGGGTTGTGCATGTTTCCGATATGCATAGCAGCTCGGCGGCGGCAAGACTGGTCAAACAAACCGTGGATCTATACCAGGCAGACTTCGTGATTGATACGGGTGATCTGACAAATCTGGGAAATCCGTTCGAGGCTGGATATCCGTCAACCTATCTTCCTTTGACAAAACCTTACGTCTGGGTCGCCGGCAATCATGACACCCCCACGATCACGGAAACAATGCGTGGTATCAATGGCGTAACCGTGCTCGACAGCCAGTTTGCGGATATCGATGGCGTCAGGATCGGCGGTTTCCCGGATCCCGCATCCCTGAACCTGAGTCCGAAACCTTCCAGCGATGCACAAATGGCCGCTGACGCCGCCAGGATACTGAAAATCGTCGAATCACAGAATCCCGGGCCTTTTATCGTGGCGGTCCACGATCCCAAGCAGGCGGCCCTCCTGGTAGGCAGGGTGCCGGTTGTGTTGAACGGGCATACTCACAAAGAGGCGATCACGGTAAAGGACAAAACAGTATTCCTTGATGCAGGCACAACCGGCGGCGGCGGTTTTCGCAGCTTCAACGGTAACGCCGAATCGCCGACTTCACTTCAGGTGCTCTATATAAGAAAGAACCCCCTCAAACTGATGGCGGTCGACTCTATCAGCATCTATGGCTACAGCCAGGAATTCTCGGTATCGAGGCGCGTGTTTGCCGGTGACGAGGGTGTGTTGGCGCCGATCGAGGCGTCGCTCGCGCTTCCCGCGCTGTAGTATTGTTGACACATTTCCCACGCGGATATAGTTTGGCATTGAAGTAACGTAAGTATTAGCTTCTCTCTCCGTCATAAGTGCAAGAGGAGGAAGAGATGACCGGCATGGACATGTCCGACGGCGATCTTGCCGCGCTGGCCGGCAGTGGTGACGCGGAAGCTTACCGCCGGCTTTTCGAACGCTATCAGCATCCGATATACAACTTCGTATACCGGCTGGTAGGCAACGCCGAAGACGCGTCCGACATCGTCCAGAATGCCTTTCTCAGGATTTATACTCTCCTTGGCCAGAAGGAGATTGAGAACTTCTCCGCCTACCTCTACAGGATCGCCAAGAACCTGGCTTACGATGAGATGCGCCGCCGCTCACGGTTCGTGGATGTGGATCATGAGGTGCTTGCGCCCGAGGATCCCAACATTTATGCAGATCCCCAGCGGGCGCTGATGCTTGGCGAACAGATCGGCAAAGTGCGCGAGGCGGTCGGAAACCTGAATGAAAACCAGCGGGCAGCCCTGATCTTACGGGAACTGCAGGACCTCGATTACGATGAGATGGCCCAGGTCCTTGAGTCCAACCGCAATGCTGTTGGGGCGTTGCTCTCCCGCGCCCGCCTCAAGTTCAGAGAGGAGCTCAGGATGGCTCAGGTACCTACAGAAGAGGCTCCACCTGATTGTGAGGAATGTATCGCCCTGCTGTCTCCCTATATAGATGGCGAGCTGATGGCGGAAAAGAAGAGCTGGGTCGAGTCACATCTTAAAGATTGCACTTTCTGCATGGCGGCCCTGGATGAGATGCGCGAGGCATCCCGCTCCTTCAGGATGTTTATTCCCGTGATACCACCTGCGGACATGGCACAGGCTTTTACGGGACGTCTTGGCGAACTGGCCGGTCAGGGTGCCACGGGAGCCGGTGACGGCGGTGCGGCCCAGGCAGATTCAGGATTTCAGTCTTCGCAGGGAGCGCATGATTTGACGACCTCCGGCAAGGCTGACCTTCCCGGCGGACGTTCCTTCTTTTCTCGCCTGCTACACAACAGGATCTTCTGGATAATCGCCGCGGGCACGCTTGTTATCGTTACCGCGGCCCTGCTGCTGGCAGAGGAGTCGGCGCGAGACCATGATCTGTTGCCAGCCAGCGCTTTCACTACAAATGATACAAGGACTGACACCGCCACCGATAGCACCGCTACTGATGCGACGAATACGACCGAAACCTCAGCCACGGATGCCGTGGCGGTTCCTGATAATACGGGTGTGGAAACCACGCCATCGGGCGGTGGAACAGCAGCACCGGTGAATGTCATCTCCGGTTACGTCAGTCCCAGCACCGTCTATCCGAAACAACCGATAGACCTGTCCTCTGTTGTGAGCGGTAAGGCCAGTACGGTAACGATCAGCCTTGCGCCTCAGTCAGGCGGATCAGCGCTCGTATATAATCTTGTCCGGCAATCCGTCCGGGGTGGGAATGAGACCTGGGGGACTGCCGGCAGCGCGCCGGCGGCCGGCAATTATTACATATATATCCAGGCAACCAACGCCGACGGCCAGATGGACAGCCTGTATGTGGGCAAGCTTGTCGTCTACGAGAGGGTTTATTGAACCTCTGCACGTTTTCATAACCCCCGCGAGTCTCGCTCCAAGCGATTCAAGATCGGATTCCCCGACATATTTACACCGTAAGTTTCAGCTTTCTTCTCCGTTATAAGAGTGAATACGAATTCAGGAGGAGGCTGCATGAGCACAAAAGCTTACACCAGATATAAAAGCGGACGCTGGGGCTACGGCAGGAGCCTCTCTGCCCCCAGGGGTGATTCATCAAAGCGGCGGAAGGATCGCGGCAAGCCAGCGACTGGCGCCGGACTGGTAAAAAAGATAACGACAGTCGTGATGATTGCGGGGCTTGGACTGGTCCTGTACGCAGGGTGGGTCTTCGGATTCGGGTATTATCAGGCGAGAGCGGGCCAGGATGATCTAAGGGCGGGTTTCTCGTTGTCGGACAACAGATCGGTGGACAGCGGACATCTTAAGGGGGAAGCCAATGCGATGAATGCCGGGCTTGCCTATCTCGGTCCCGTGGGAGAGATCTATCTGCCGAAAATCGACGTTAAGTGGATGATAGTCCAGGGTTCAGACAAGGAAGCGCTGAAAAAGGGCCCCGGCCACATTCAGGAGACCACACTGCCAGGCGCGGGTGGAAACTTTGCTGTCGCCGGCGACCGGGTTCTATATGGTGCGCCCTTCCTGAATCTAAATGAGATCGCGGTGGGTGACCAGGTAAAGGTAAAGATGCCTTATGGAACCTTTATCTATCGCGTCAATGATACGTTTATCGTGACCCCTGACGACGTCTCTGTGCTGCAGCCGGTTGGTTGTGACGCGATTACGTTGCTGACCTGCGATCCCCCGTGGGACATCAAGCAGCGCATCGTGGTTCGCGGCATCCTTGAATCGGTGCAACCAGCGGGAACTGCGATCTAGAAAAAATCAGAACCCTTTCAAGAAACGGAGACGCCGCATATGGCGTCTCCGTTTCTTTTGATATTGAAAATACCTCGCACGATCAAACCAGAAAATCATGAAAAACAGCGTAAGTTTCAATACTCGAAAACGTCATAAGGTTGAAAGGAAACAAGGAGGATCAAAAAGGCGAAACGAATCTTTCAGGTCAGCTTTTACGGGGAAAGTACGAGTACCCGCCGGACGCTTAAACTACCCTTCGACCAGTCCCTGGTTTCCGGAACTCCATTTGACGGATGGAGGAGCGCCATAGAAAGAGAAGAAGCCGGATGAACCTCGCAAAATCAGAGAAGCGGGAGCTTCTCATCTGACACTCAAGGATGCGGGAAGAGAAGGTGTTGAACATGAAACGTAAACCTAAGATATTACTCACGATGTGGCTGGCGCTCTGCCTGACGGTTATGATGGCGGCGCCCGCGCTGGCGGTTTCCAAGGCGGATCCTTCCGGTTATGGAAAGGCCGCTGTTGAAGTAAGGTTCGGCGATTCGCTGACCGGCAACAGGTTGCCGGTCACAACGACGCTTACCGGCGATGATATTCGTGTCGGTGGCGGCATTTCCGGGCCCGCCGAGCCGGGCGACCTCAATTGCCCGGGCGAAGAGAGCGATTACAGCGGCGTGTCGGCGTTGTTCCCTCCTGAAGATGAGAACAACGATCCCAATAATCCTGGCGGTTCCGACGGTAAGGAGCCTCCAAAGATTACCCAGAACGGAAATCCCGGACAACCGGAGATAACCACTACTCCGCAGACACCGCCACCTCCGGCAACCAGCACCGAAAGTGGCAAGCTGCCCAACACAGGTACGCAGCTGATCCTGGCCGGTGCGGCGGGGCTGGTGATCTTCCTGCTGGCTTACGGAACACGCAGGGCCGTCGCAAGACGGGTGCGTTAGCTCTATAAACCGGTAAATAAACAGGTGAGACAGGGAAACGCCCAGCCGGGCGTTTCCCTCTATATTTCCGAGGTGTTCTTTATCATTCTCACAACCAGCAGGGCGATATCATCCCTCAACGCTCCTCCAGAATAATCAACCGCCGCCTGGACAAGTGAATCGGCGACTTTCTGAGCCGGCTCGCAACATTGACCGGCGAGTGTCTCGACTATGCGGCTCTCACCAAAAGGATCGCCACCATCCGGACGCGCTTCGATAAGTCCATCTGTATACATAAGGATCGAACAGGCCCCCGCGGTTGTCGCCTGGGTTGAGAGGTACTTGTAATCAGGTATTACTCCCAGAGGGATGGACTGCGCCGCTTTGAGCTGGTTGGCCTTTCCGTTCCTGCAGATGAAAAGCGGCGGATGTCCCGCGGAAGAAAAGGTGATGCTGGCGCTTGCCGTATCAATTATGGCCAGGCTGACGGTGACGAATCTTTCAATCGGGATCTGCTTGCTGATCGCCCTGTTAAGCCTTGTAAGGCAATCCCCGGGAAGCATGCCTTCTCCCAGGTAGGCGCGCAGCATGAATTTGATCATGGCCGTGTATGTTGCCGCCTCGAGGCCTTTTCCACAAACGTCGCCGACAGCTACAGCCATGCGATTATCGTGCAGCTCGACAAAATCGTAAAAATCACCGCCGACCTTGCCGACAGGTCCGGCGGACTTGTACAACAGTCCGACCTCCACATCATCACGAATGGGGACTTCAGGAAGTAATGTTGATTGCAATGTCTCGGCGATACTGTGCTCCCGCTCGAAGTTCTCGGCACTGACCAGCGCCACCGAACTCTGGGCGGCGAGAAGTGTGATGATCTCCTCATCTTCAGGTGTGAAATTCTCTCCAGCGGCCTTGTCGCTCAGCATGAAGCTGCCTCTGACCCTGCCGCGGGTATCGCGAATGGTTCCAATGAGCAGGCCGCGCAGATCCAGATGTCCCTCGGGAAAATCGTTGAGACCGCCCGTATCGCTGATTCTGACTCCGTCACGCTCTGACCCTTCGATGAAGCGGGCAATACGTTTGTGCAGCATCGGAGCTTCGTTTCCTATATCACAACGCTGCTCATACCAGGGTGCGTAATAGACGGAAATAACATCGGTTTTACCTTCTTTAACAAGGGCCATGATCCCGACTCCCGCCGAAGTGATATCCGCGGCGCTTTTTAAGATCATCTTCAGAAGTCTGTTCTGATCGGTTTCCCTGTTTAGCGAAAGACTTATCTTATGCAAAATCGATAGCTGGGCCGCATGGTTCTGCACTTCGGACCGGGTAGCAAGTTCCTTCTGATATAAGCCGGCGTTCTCAATGGCCAGGGAGACCGAGTTCGCAAGCTTGCGCGCAAAATCCATCTGGTTTTCGCTGAAAGAGCGTGCCAGGGAGTGTTGACTGAATGTCATGACGCCCAAAGCATCTTCCCTCAATTTCAGGGGAACCAGAAGCGAGGATCGGACGCCACCCGCCGCCATGACGGCCCGAAATTTCACATCGTCATCCATGACCGTGACAGGTTTGCCTGATTCCACTGCCATCATCAACATTTCGGCTTCATCCCCGGAGATGGCGTCACCCACAAGTTCCTCCGGCAGGTTGTGAGCGTACCTGACCGTCCATCGTCCGTCTTCACGTAAAATGATTCTCGCGCTTTCTACAGCAAGAGTTGTCGCCGCTTCCCGCGCGACAATGCCCACGATCTCGAACATGTCACGCGTGGAGTTGATCAGCGTGTTGATATTATTGAGAGAGTTACTCAACTCCTGCGATTGCATGCGATCCGTTATGTCGACAAAAGAAACGAGCACCCGCGACAATGATTTTTCATAACCGGGTTCGACTGACAATCTCAACAAAACGATCTTGTGCCTGCCTGTCATGGTCTTTAAGGTTATTTCACTTTCAAACCTCGTAGTGCCTTGCGACAGGGCGACGATCCTTTCACAAAAAGGACCCCATGACTGGTCGAGATATAAATTTGCCAGGTTGACGGGCATCTCTTCCTTGCTGCCGACTTCAAAGAAATTGACGCTTTCCTGATTGACGTCGATAACCTTGACGGCTTCGGCCAGGCTTCTTGCCTCATCAGGATGTTCCTCAAGATACTCCCGGAAGTCTTCAACGCCGGCCTTTCGTAACTCATCGAGACGCTGTCTTACCCGTGAATAGTCCTCCTCCCAGATGGGGACAGGTGATTGTTCAAATATTGTACGCAGGCGATTTTCGCTTTCCAGCAAGTCCCTCTGCACCTGCTCACGCGCCGTGATATCACGAATGATACTGGCGAAGAAAGTACCATCCTTGGTTTTCCAGCTGGAAAGTGAAAGCTCGATAGGAAATTCGGCGCCACCCTTCGTACGGCCGTTCAGTTCGACGGTATTTCCCATGACACGAGGCTCTCCGGTTCTTAAGAACCGCTCCATGCCATTCCTGTGGATCTCACGGTAGTGTTCCGCCATCAGCATTGTGACCGGCTGTCCAAGCGCCTCGTCCTCACTGTAGCCGAACAGATTCTGTGCTCCCATATTCCAGGAAATGATATTTCCCTGACTGTCGGCTGACACTATCGCGTCATTTGCCGACTGGGTGACGGAGCGGAATCGCTCCTCGCTCTTTTCCAGAGATTCAAGCATCCGGTCGTTTTGCAGCGATACGGAGAGAAGCTCACCAAACGCAGCGGCAAGCTTTGCGTCGCGGTCGTTGAAGCCTCCAGGCTTATTGGCGATGCCTAGAAGTCCGGCGGCTTTGCCATTGACCATGAGCGGAGCAAAAAGAACGTTATCCAGCCTTGAGTGACCGTCGGGCATGAACTTTGCCCACTCGCTTCCCGCAAAATCATTTTCGATGGCGGGTTTGCTTGTACGGTAGGCTTCCGCCCGCAGACCGCGTATGGGCATCGGCAGGGAAGGGTCAACCGTGCAAGGCATGCCACCCGCGTCGAGAAAGAGTACTTCGTTCTCAATGCCGTTTTCACTGAGTAGTGCCACGTAACCGCTTGTGGCGCCGATAAGATCTTTGCAGTAGTCGAACAATGAACGGGCAGCGTCCTTGAATTCCTGATATTCAAGCATCGCTCGTGATGCCGCCAGCAGGGCGGCTGTCTCGGCGCTGCGTTGACGGGACTCATCCAGGGCTGAACGCAGGTTGCGCTCGACCTCATCCAGTCTGCTTTCGTCGGATGCGGCGGATTCTTCGTGGGTTTTTTTAAAGAAGGACATTTTTCGTTGTCAGGGAACATGCGACCCGTTTTTCATCGGAACATGTTCATGCATATTTTTAAATTATACCCTGCGGGGGAGGACTTGCAATTTTATAAGCCGGACGAAA
>JBAZWE010000016.1:0-8577 GCA_041660545.1 Thermoleophilia bacterium | reverse complement strand
AGCGAGTTGCAAGGATGCAGCTGGCAGCTTAAGTCTAAAGAATGTCGAAACCCCCACCGGAATTTCGTTCCGACAGGGGTTTTGACGTGTCCCTCCACAGGTGTCTCATCAAATGAGACAGATCAATATTCCAATCCTGCCGGCCTACAAGCCGGGAGACTGGAAACTTAAAGCGATATCTCCATGCTGTACGTCCAGTCGCCATGCAAGTTACACCTCTCAAACGCCCTAAGCTGGCCGGGGCGATCGAGTTTAACCATAAAACATGCCCTGGGTTCAGTATAACCCCAGGTCAAATCGCAGCGTGCGATAAACATGTCATCAAGATAAAGGTCTATGAATTCTATATGATGTTCCGCCTCATTCGGATGTGCGAGTTGTTCACCGACCCACACAGTGACCTCAAAAGCCTCACCCTTTCTGGGTGTGCCGGCCACATGGAGCATCGGGACATGCTTTTTCTCAAGATCTGACATGTTGGCGATGTCTTTCGCCCGATTTATTGTTGATACATGATGCGGTGACATCTGTCTTCCTCCCGCGACTCGATTACGAATTACTAATTTACGGTTACCCGTTGGTCACGGCTTCTAAACGAAAAACTTTCCGTGACTGCCAGATGTGGATTTTATGCGGGAAAGGGGTGCAGGGCGGCGGTTTAAGTTGAACGGCGCGGAAGTCGAACAGGTTGTTAGTGGTGCGGACCAGCTACCTGTATCAGGGCTTCCGCGGTCATTATCAGTGTTGCCCAGAGCGCGTCGACAGGCAAATGTGTCGGAGCCGTCTCATCCAGCAGCAACTGCGCCCGCGCTGGAAATTCCAGATCCCCGACCCAGAGAATGACGGTCACGGGCAGTTTTGGAAAAGTGGGAATCGTGACCGCCGCGTCACCATGCTCCGCTGGTGCGCCACCCAGTTTTTTTGCCGCTTCAAGCAGATTGTTCGGATTGGAGCCGAAATGGTGAGCTATCACCTCGAGCGGCAGCTCATGAGGACCCTTGAAGAAAGAATGCCCGCCGGGTATGGCCTGCGGCGCTACATGTTTTCCAGTAGGTGATACGGGTGCGCACGAGGCCAGGTATAGAGGGACCAGCAAGTTGAAGTGAGTCGACTCCTCCAGATGGAAGCCATGAACACCGATTTCTTTCACTTTCCGCTCGTCCACGTTTACCATGTAAGCCTGGTTAAAGACCGGGACCACAAAGACATCATCGTCCTCCCAGTATTCGGCCAGGGCGTTTTCCGATGCAGTTACCGGCTCTACAGTCTCAAGTTTCTCCCATGCTTTTTCTTCTCCTGCCAGCACCGACGCCTCACAAAATGTATGAGTTTATTGGATGGATATGCTGAAGTACGAAAGATTATCAGATGAAGCCCATGGCGGACAAACAGCAAAATGACCCTTTTTCGCAACGCATAACACGGGTCCGGACGTCACCCGTTCTACACGGGTTGATTCCCATGTGGTAAATTGAGTTCAATAATGCGGTCATGTATAAAAAATGCGTTACGTATAACATGCTGCTTAACGGCGGTACTTGCGGTCTCCTCGGGTGTTTTTGCCTGCGGCTCCGGAGGCACTACAGGTACATCGACGCTGCCGTCGGGGGGAAATTATTTCGATGACGCCATCAAGGTAGGCAGCATCGGTGAGGAGCGGGATATCATGAACCGTTCATCATGCGGGGTTGATGGACATTATCGCAAGGTTCACGTTACCGTAGTCGAACGGGAAGGCCGACGTTACGACGTTGTGGATGCCGATTGCAGTAAGGGTTCCGGGAGCAGGCAATTCTACTTTGATGTCAGCAGCTGTTTTCCCTGTCCCGACTGAAGCCCTGGAACTCAAGGAGAACCCTACTTTTTGCTGCTGCTTCCTTCGCGACTATGATTTTCAAGCTCGCGCATCTTTTCCAGCACTCTGATTTTTTCGGCCTTTTTCTCCAGGTTGGCTCCACCCGCCTCGCCGACCACTGGCTTGTGCGCGACTTCGGTGGGGTTTCCCTGGAATCCGTGCTGGTCGCTTTGGGCTGCGCGGTTGTGCTTCTTTCCTGATCCCTTGCCGCTCATGACGCACCTCCGGGTATCGGACTGTCTGACTCTACTTCAAGTCTTCCCGGTTTTTCGCAGTGCTACCAACCTTTAAGGGAATGAATAAAGCCATCAACCTTGCTGTCGAGCTGGTCGAGGTCGCGTTCAGCCTGATCGATCTTCAGTTTCAGCTGACGCCGCCAGTATTCGACGAACTTGCGGAAATCAGTCATGTCGATGGCGATATCGTGCATCAGGCTTCCGCCAAGATGGATCTGCTCCTCATCCATGAAAGCAAAAATCTCCTCAGCCCTGATATCGAATTCCTTGCATATGGCATCTAATTTTATCTGCATGATTCCAAGATTATAGTAGGGGTCATCGCTGTTTGAAAGAGGGAGGCAAAAGCCAGAGGTGGGTGGGGCTGCCTGAAAACCGTTGGTTTAGTAGGAAAGACCGTTGATACTGAGCGCTTCTACATAGATGATCTCACATGCGCCATCACCCTGATCGGATCTTTTCTTGCTGGTTGTCACCGTCAGGACACGACTGTCATCCGTTTTCACCCGGACATTTACCAGCCGGCCATCGATACGCACGAAATCACCTGGTTGAATTGTCGCGATCGCTTTGCGGATATTATCGTTTGCCGGGACAAGATGGTTGTTGCTTACATGATTAATGACATAATCGGAACTCACATCCGCTCCCGAACCTCCCAGCGATCCTGATACCATCCCCTGGCGGTCGGCCTGATTCCAGTCCAGCTTGCCGTCGACATCAGTATTGGCCATCTTGCCCCATGCCAGCAGCAGGTCGTATGGCACGGCCTCGCTTATGGCATCACTGTATCGTTTCGCGCTCTCGACCTTCGCGCTGATCGAATACGAGGCGTCACCGGTCAGGGTAGCGACTCCTGTATTCAGTTCCATATTGGTTGTGAAGGGGGTCGTGCTCTTCTGAATCGGCTCCCTGCCGGCATTGATGCCGTAACTGACTGTGTTTGCGTCAGACCCGAAAGAAAAGCTCTGGTTTTGCATATTAAAGACAACGGCGAGAACAGCGACCAGTAGCGTCGTCATAAACAATGCTTCCAGTATCAGCTTTTGAGTTATATGCCCGAATTGTGGAATAGTGCGCCCATGCCGGTCTGACACGTGATAACCAGGATGGGTAAGTACTGCGGTTCGGGAACTGCCGCCCAAGTGCTGACGTTCCATATTACAGCGGGCACAGAAAACCGCTGACGGTGAACACCGTCGACAGAATAGCGTGCCGCAACCGCACATGCCCGTGAGCGGCTCTGATTGATGCACCGGACAGCGGTTATTTACCGGCGGCCCAGGATAAATTGGAAGATTTCTCCCCACTTTTTCTCCTCCCAGGCCTCCCCCTTAGAAAATGTATCGGCCAGGCGAGGTGATATCGGGAGGATTGGAGGAAGTTACTCTTTATCGTCCAGCTTTCTCTTGAGAACTTTTCGCAGGGTGTTCTTGGGGAGTTCGCTCATGAATTCTATCTTTTGGGGAACCTTGTAGTCGGCAAGCTTCTCTTTCGCGAACTGGCGGATCTCGCCGGCGGTTGCCTGTTCGTTATCCTTGAGGACCACGTATGCCTTGACGATCTCTCCTCTTAGTTTGTGGGGAAGACCTTTGACTGCGACTTCTGCGATCTTGTGAAACTGGCTTAGCACCTCTTCGATCTCTCTTGGATAAACATTGATGCCGCCAGTTATGATGACATCCTTCCTGCGATCGACGATATAGTAAAAACCGTCTTCGTCGATCCGTGCGACATCCCCGGTTTTCAGCCAGCCGTCTTTATCGATAGCGTGTTCCGTCTCTTCACTCTCGTTCCAGTAACCCTTCATGATCTGTGGGCCGCGGACAAGCATCTCGCCTTCCTCGCCCGGTTGCACGTCTTTGCCATCATCAAGATCGATAATCCGTACTTCGGTGTCGGGGAGAGGCAGACCTATGCTGCCTTTTTTGCGAATGCCGGAAATAAGGTTGGCGTGAGTTACCGGCGAAGCTTCGGTGAGACCGTATCCTTCAATGAGCAGACCACCGGAGAGTCGTTCGAACTCCTCCTGCACGTCGGTCGGCAGGCGGTCAGAGCCACTGACACAAAGCCAGATAGAGGATAGATCTGCTTTTTTTTCTTCCCGCCCCCTCAGAAGAGAATGGTTTATCGCGGCATACATGGCAGGAATGCCCGGGAAGATCGTCGGCCTCTGTTTACTGATCGTGGAAAGTACCTCCGAGAGATCGAAACGTGGCAAAAGGATCACCTGGCCTGCTATATCGATGCAAAGGTTGCAACAGGTGAGGGCGTACACATGGAAAAGTGGCAGGACCATCAGCATCTTCTCCCGGGCATCTTTTATCTTGTAAATCCAGGCTTTCACCTGGGCTGTGTTGGCGACAAGGTTGTCGTGGGTCAGCTCCGCCGCCTTGGGTAATCCGGTGGTCCCGCCGGTGTATTGTAAAACTGCGGTGGAAGTGGGGTCGGTTGTTGTAGCAGGTGCGTTGGACGGCTGCTTCTTCATGATGTCCTTCAGCCACAGCTGCGCGCGGGAGCTGTCCAGGTGAGCACGATGACCTTCCTTCTTTTCCTTGAAAGTCGTGAAGGCGATGCGTAGCGCCGGCGGAAAATAGTCCTTGATATTGGTTACGATCAGGTGATGGATGTCAGCCTGCTGTTGGGCTGTGATTGCTTTCTTGAGCATCTCGTTCTGGCTGAGAGTGACCATGACGCTGGCACCGGAGTCGTTGAGCTGATAGGCAAGCTCGCGGCTTTCGTACATAGGGTTGGCCATAGTGGCGACGGCGCCTGCCTTGAGGGTACCGTACAGGCATATGAGGAGCTGCGGGGAGTTGGGCAGATGTATGGCCACGCGATCGCCTGGCCTGACCCCCAGGCCCCTTAGTCCGTGGGCGAAACGGTTCGCTTCCTGGTCCAGTTCCCGGAATGAGAGGACGCCTCCAAAAAAACTTGTCGCTGGAGCGTCAGGATGTTCGCGGGCCGAGTCTTCAAGCAGCGCCTGCATCGGGCGATGAGACCAGGCAAGATGTCTTGATACTTCTTCTGGGTAGTAATCCATGTCATCCAGCCAGTGTTTCGAGCGCCTCCCTGGCCCAGTTCGGGTTTTTCAGCAGCGCCCTGCCTACGGCCACCAGGTCCACCTTTTCCTCAACGATCACACTGTTGGCGAATACTGGATCCGTAATGCCGCCAACGGCGATAACAGGTATGTCGACGACGGATTTGATGCTCTGGGCAAGTGGCACGAAGAAGCCCTGTACATCCTTGAGGTCTTTTGGTCGCGATCCACAGAGTCCGCCGGATATATCGAGAATATCGATGCCGGCATCAACAAGTAAGGGGGCGATTTTTTGCGCCTCTTCAAGGGTAAGTCCATTCTGGAGAAAGTCACTCGCACCGAAACGGTAGAGCAGGGGATAGCCGGCGCCTGCCTGTAGCCTGACTGCGGTTATTACTTCCAGTGGGAACCGCAGGCGGTTTTCCATACTGCCGCCGTATTCATCGCTGCGCCTGTTGGTGTGCGGTGAGACAAACTCGTTCAGCAGGAAACCATGGGCCCCGTGAATCTCGATTGAATCGAAACCGGCCTCCCGGGCCCGCCTGGCCGCCTGACGGTAGGCACCGACAAGGGTGACGATCTCTTCCTTCGCCAACGGTCGCGGTTCTTCCTCGCGGCCGGGAACCGGAATGTTGGAAGGAGCGGTTGGCTGACATCCGCATACGGCGCTGGTGGTATTGGCGCCGGCGTGCGTGAGCTGGATCGCACTTTTGGCGCCGGCCTCGCGTATGCAATCGGCCAGTCTGGTCAGGCCGGGTACGAGCTCATCTTTATGAATACCCAGCTGGTTTACGGACATCTTGCCTTCAGGCACGATGTAACTGTGTTCAACGATAATAAGTCCGACGTCCGCCTGGGCCCTGGCCTTGTAATGTTCGAGGTGCCTGTCCGTGACCTCGCCCTCGGGGCTGGAGAGGTCATTGGCCATCGGCGGCATTACTATGCGGTTTTTGAGTTCGATTTTATCCGTGATCAGCGGATCAGATAGGGACGGCATAAGACCTCCATGTTGGGGCGATGAATATCCATATGTCATGGGTGATGATATCCGATTGACTGTGCACATAAAAGTTGTACTGGCGCAGCCGGCACACCGGGATCGAACCGTTTACCAGGCCGGTAACAGCTTTTGCGCCGCTGTTTGCCGATGGCTATAATCATCTGTCAATCTTCCCTTTTTCCTTTTGAAGGAGAAAAGTTGAAACGCGTCATACAAAGCCGTTCACCGGCCGCTTTGCCAATAATCATCTTTTTTTTCTTATCCGTGTTCGCCGGCTGTGGATCCAAAGCGGCGACGAACGGTACGGATGTATCGACCACATCAGATGAACGAACGGGGACTTCCACTGTTACCCGTGATTCCGCCAGTGTCAAAGCTATCCAGGATGACATGTCGCGTATTCGCGGTTTGCCGGCAAAAAGCGACATCGCCGTGAAGTATCTAAATAGGGACCAGCTGAAAGTGGAACTCGAAGAGGCGATGAAAAAGAGCATGCCGCCCGAAGAGGCCGAGGCGGATGAAAAAGTGCTAAAGGCTCTAGGTCTGCTCAAGCCGGGAGAAAACCTGGACGAACTGATCTCGACCATGTTGGGCGAGGAGATCACGGGTTATTATGACATCGATACCAAGAACCTGGCGATCATAGGGGATAGCCAGGAAATGAGTCTGATGGACCAGGTAACCCTGTCACATGAGATAACCCATGCCTTGCAGGATCAGAATTTCGATATGCAACGAATCGTCCCGACACGGGGTACGGGAAACAGCGATAGCGATCTCGCCCGTACCGCGCTGGTCGAAGGCGACGCCAGCCTGGCAATGAGTGAGTATATGCGAACCAGATTGTCAATGAGGGAGGCCCTGAGCCTTGGGCTTGGTTCTCTTGGGGCGACTTCAAACATGAAGGAAATGCCGGCGTTCCTGGAAAGCCAGCTTGTCTTTCCGTATACGGAAGGCGAGGCGTTTGTCACGTATATTAAAGGCCTTGATAGTTGGGACCGGGTGAATGCGGCCTATCAGAAACCGCCGGAGTCTACGGAACAGGTTATGCACCCCGAGAAATATCTCTCGGGTGAGCAGCCGGTCGCTGTCGTGATTCCCGACCTTACCGGGACCGTAGGAGCTGATTGGAAACCTGAGGATGAGGATGCCCTGGGCGAGTTCGATGTCTTGACGATTTTATCCGAGAATCTCACATCGGCACAGGCAAGCAGGGCTTCGACGGGCTGGGGAGGAGGAAGATACCGTTATTATCAGCAGCCCGATGGTTCGCTTCTGCTGGTCATACTTCTTGCGTGGGACAGTTCCGCCGACGCAGATGAGTTTTCCTCTGCGATGGGTACGAGTCTGGAAAAGCGCTACGGGGAGAAATTCGTGTTTACGAGCGGGAAGGCGCCACTGCTTTCTACGCTGGACGGTACATGGTCGGTCGAGCAACATGGAAACAGCGTGGCGGTAGTGATGTCGCCGGACGCGACACAGACTGCAATGGTAGCCGACCTTATTCTGGGGTTATGAGCGGTAAGTCGCCAAGGCCGGCTTCTTGAAATTATTTACAGGCGATCACAGGCATGATGTGCGGTTTTTTAATTCCTATACCCTTGAGTCAAGATAACCGATCGAAGCGCCGTCATCTTCTGTCAGCACTTCGATGAAAGTATCAACGAGCTCAACGTCAAACTGTGTTCCGGCGCATCGTTTCAACTCTTCCATGGCGGTAGCACGGCTTAGCGCTTTGCGGTAGGGGCGGTCTGAGGTCATGGCCTCGTAAGCGTCGGCGACACCTATGATTCTGGCTCCCAGCGGGATTTTATCGCCTACAAGGCCGTCCGGATAGCCTGAACCGTCGATGCGTTCGTGATGGTGCCTTACCAGAGGTTTAACATCATATGGGAAGTCAACCGGCTCGATGATCTTGTGACTCAATATCGGGTGGGTCTTGATCTGGCGGTATTCGTCATCGGTGAGTTTCCCGGGCTTCAGCAGTATGGCGTCCGGGATGCCTATCTTGCCGGTGTCGTGGAGATATCCGGCGCAGCGCACTGCGTTCAGCATCTCCTCTTCCAGATCCAGCCTGCGAGCGAGTGCTTCCGCATAATCAGCGACACGGTCGGAGTGTCCCCTGGTATAGGAGTCCTTGGCATCGATTGCCTCCGCCAGCGAGCGGATGGTGCTCCAGAAAGTCGTCTCGAGCCTCTTGTACATCTCGGCATTGTCGATGGCTACGGCTACCTGGTTTGTGATGTCGACAAAAAGCTCCATGCTTCCCGTTTCGGAGAAGGCGCCACGTTTGAGACTTGATACCACAATCAGACCCATAAGTCTGCCGCGGGACGACAGGCGGCCGACAAGGATAGATTGTGATCCTGGAGGTGCCAGCGGTACTGTCTCCGGAGATACTTGATCGGCGTTTGTAGTGCAGAACGGACCCAAACCCGAAACG
>JBAZWE010000015.1:0-30665 GCA_041660545.1 Thermoleophilia bacterium | reverse complement strand
TCGGTAATTTCCATGTTCTTTCCGTACACAAGGTTGTTCCACCGGCCCTGGAGGCTCTCTGCGCCGCGCCGAAGCTTGCCGTGGACGCATATCTGTGCCCCGGTCATGTTTCTGCGATCATCGGCCCCGACGCCTATCTGCCGGTGGCCGAAAAATACGGCATACCCTGCGTTATCGCAGGTTTTGAACCGGTTGATATCCTGCAATCGCTGTTAATGATCACCGACCAGCTGAACGGGGATCGTTCTGTCGTCGAGAACCAGTACAACCGCGTTGTAAGACCCGATGGCAATCCGGCCGCGCGGGCGCTGATGGAGAGCGTTTTTAAGCCATGCGATGCACACTGGCGCGGACTCGGCGTTATTCCCGGAAGCGGTCTGTCGTTAAGAGAAGAGTTCTCTGACCACGACGCAGGCGACAAATTCGATGTCGATGTAAGTTACTCAAAAGAACCGAAGGGCTGTATCTGCGGCGCTATCCTGACGGGAGTGAAGGTTCCCACCGACTGCGCCCTTTTCGGAACCGCATGCAATCCAGGCCATCCGGTCGGACCCTGTATGGTATCTTCGGAGGGAACATGTGCCGCCTACTACCAATATGAGACTTGATCCATACACTAAATGAATACCCTCGATAACAATCGCATACAGCTGGGGCACGGCAGCGGCGGCAAGCTGACCCAGGAGCTCATCGAATCCGTCTTCGCCAGCAGGCTGAATAACCCGATCCTGGCACGAATGGACGACGCGGCGATAGTCGAACTGCAGGGGCGCCTGGCGATTACAGTCGATTGTCATGTCGTCTCACCGCTTTTCTTTCCCGGAGGCGATATCGGCAGGCTTTCCGTAACCGGGACCGTCAATGACCTGGCGATGGTTGGTGCTACAGCGCTTTATCTGACAGCCGGCTTCATTATCGAGGAGGGTTTTTCCTTTGCGGACCTCGAAAGGATCATCGATTCGATGAGTGAAACGGCCAGGGAAGCGGGCATCCAGATCGTGGCCGGCGATACCAAGGTCGTCGAGAAGGGCGCAGCCGACGGCATATTCATCACTACGAGCGGTGTCGGCCTGATCCCGGCTGGAATACATATCTCCGGTTCCGGAGCCAGGCCGGGTGACGCTGTTATCGTCAGCGGTTCGATAGGCGATCATGGTGTTGCCATACTCTGCCAGCGGGAAGGCATGAATTTCGAAACCAGCTTAAGAAGCGACTGCGCTCCCCTGGGCAAGCTAGTGCGGGCGATGGTGGATGCATCTCCGCGCATCCGCTCCCTGCGCGACCCTACTCGAGGCGGACTGGCCACTACCTTGAACGAGATCGCATCGGCTTCGGGCGTCACAATCGAGATCGACGAAGAGAAGATACCGATGCGGGCCGAAGTCAGGGCGGCCTGCGAACTCACCGGGCTGGATCCGTTGATGATGGCAAACGAGGGCAAGTTGCTGGCTATCGTCGCGGCGCAGGATGCGGAAAGACTGGTTGATACCATGAGGCAGAACATACACGGCAAAGATGCGGCCATAGTCGGCAGCGTCGGACACGCCGAAGATGGAAAGACGCGCGTCTATACACGCACCCTGCTTGGAAGCCGCCGCGTGCTTTCCATGGCGACCGGCGAGCAGCTTCCAAGGATCTGCTGACCGGCGGATATGCGTCAGGTTGGATACTTACAATAAGGATCTGAGGAAATATTAAAGCCGAAGAGCGCCAGAACCAGCATGGTTCTGGCGCGAGAGGTCCTTCTCGATATACCCTTCATCCCCAACCTCCAGTAATTATTTCGCTACGGGAAGCCCCCCCTCGCCCGTGTTTACATCATCCCCTTTCTCCGGCTGAGATTACTTTATTAGCAAATAACTATTAAATAGTTATAGACATTGCAGTAAATAATTGTGATGGATTGCTGCGAAGGTTATAACCAGAAGTGGTGCATCTTCATTCTCTACCGGCCATGTTGCCGGTAACTGAGGGCTATTTTACTTCAAAAAGCTGCACGGCCGCCGGATCGGGCTCACCGTGGGTCTGGTCCTGGTAGGTCCTTCCCTTGATGCTTATGAAATACCAGGAGCCTATCTCCGACGTGCCGGCGCGGTCATCGAATGGCAACGATCGCGCCAGGAGTATCTGTGATGTTGGATTTTCAACGCGTTCGGTCGGCACATAATCGCGCCAGGTCTCCGGCGGTACGGGGACTATCTTTAAATCGGGCCTCAGTCCATCGACCTTCTGCGCGAAAAGCAGGCCGGGATAGGAATCCCAGTTTGCCATCACGACTGCCCCAGGTTTCGCCTGGCTGAACACCCAGTTGGCATAATTGCGCATACCCAGATCCTCATTGTGATTCACAAAAGGCAGCACCTGTGGTATGCCGAGCGCCAGTACCCCAAAATAAATAACTGCGGTAGCGATGGTAGGCGCATATCGAAAACGTTTTACATCCAGATATTCTTCCGCCACGGTCATGACCAGCCATACAGAGAAACCGGCCCAGATCGAGAAATACAGCAGGAGCGGCAGATAATACTGTACGTATATGCCGCTGATGATAAAGACCACCGTCATATGAAAAAACGCGCCGGCTGCGAGAAAGAGCAGTACGCGCCGCTGGGGTTTCAGCCTCCGCCAAACCGCCGGATAAAGAAGAGCGATGGCGGGCCCGAATACCAGAAATGCGTAAGAGGGGAAATAGCCCTGCCGGATGACCTCTGAAAGTCGCTGCCTCAACTCATCCTGACCTGGCAGCGTGGCCGCGAATGTACCTGTGCTGCGAGCTTCACTCACGGTCACAAAATGATACAAACCCGAAAGTGAATCCACCGGCGTGTATCGGATGACCGGATTCATGCCGCTGCGAATTGGAATGTAGGCATAAATACACAGTCCCAGCCCGAACAGTATGATCGCAAGCAGAACAGGCAATGGTTTGATGAATTTGCGCCATGGCCCTAAAACAAAAAGTCCCGCAACCAGGACCGGGATAAAGTACAGCAATGATGGATGGTATGCGAGACCCACTCCACAAAGCAGCGCACCCCCCCACACCAGCTTCAGATCACCCTTTTCCCGCCAGAGAAGCAACAGGATGAGAAGCCCGCAAATAATCACGGGCACTGAGTTGTAAGGCTGTGCGACTGAGGCGTGCGCCCACCAGTGGCCACCCAGGCCTAATGTAGCCGCGGACACCAGGGCCGGCAACCAGCGATTCAACAACATGAGCATGAATATAAAGACAAGCACGACGCCGGCGGCGCCCATGACTGCCGAAAGCAGATTTACCCGTGCGGCCAGCGTGCCCATCGGGATGTGCGAGAAGAACCATGCAAGAATGGTGTATGCGGGAGAGCCTGGCGAATGACTGATACCCAAAGTCGCGCCCGCGGCCTGCCAGTCTCCCGAGTCGTGGCCGAGTATGTCAGGGGCCAGCGTGATCCTGTAGAGGAGCAGAAAAACGATCCCGATGACAGCGGCGCCCAGCGCCCT
The DNA here is from genome assembly GCA_041660545.1 of Thermoleophilia bacterium. Classification (GTDB taxonomy): domain Bacteria; phylum Actinomycetota; class Thermoleophilia; order BMS3ABIN01; family BMS3ABIN01; genus JBAZWE01. The sequence goes on along the minus strand of JBAZWE010000015.1, from coordinate 27,182 downwards.
GGGACGCGTGATCCTGCCGCGAGGCGATACGGGGGCCTCCACTACCGACTAAAGGTCGTCATCACCGGAGGAAATAAACGGATCCCTGTTTCCGTAAACAGGAGATGTATCATGACTTGCCGCTGGTTCGGCATGGACAAGCTCATCCTCGTCAGACACCGTATCCCCGTCTGAACGCGGTGAATCCCTCAGGATCCTCTCCAGGTCTTCCTCACCAATGAGAACACGTCTCGGCTTGCTGCCCTCGTAACCGCTGATGACGCCCCTTTTCTCAAGCATATCGATCAGGCGGCCGGCTCGCGTGTAACCGACGCGAAGCCTGCGCTGCAGAAATGACACGGATGCCGTGCCCGTGGTCACAACCAGTGTCATCGCTTCCGGCAATAAATCATCTTCGTCCGCGAGCAGTCTTCCTTCGCTGTCGCCGTCTTTGCCTTCGAGCAACTCAAAGCGGAAATCCGGTGATTTCTGGCTCTTGCAGCGATCCGTCAACAGCTTTATCTCTTCCTCGGAAATATACGCGCCCTGTACACGCTGAAGCTGTGAAGAGCCCAATGGCCTAAAGAGCATGTCTCCCTGGCCCAGCAGGCTCTCAGCCCCGGCTGTATCAAGTATTACTCTTGAATCAACCTGCGAGGCTACGGCAAATGCGATACGCGACGGCACGTTGGCCTTGATCATGCCGGTGATCACGTCGACTGACGGACGCTGCGTGGCGAGCACGAGGTGTATTCCGACCGCCCGCGATTTCTGGGCCAGCCTGATGATGGCGTCCTCGACCTCGGTCGGCGAGACCATCATCAGGTCCGCCAGTTCATCAACCACCAGTAATATATACGGCAGCGGTTTCTGGTCACGGCGGACCCTGATCTTGTTGAGTTCATCCAGATGCTTGGCCTTGGCAAGCGACATCTGGCTGTACCTGGATTCCATCTCCGCGACCAGGTTGGCGAGAACGTTGGCAGCTTCCTTCATTATCGTCACCACCGGCGTCAGCAGATGTGGTATCCCCTCGAAGTGGTTGAGTTCGACTCGCTTCGGGTCAATCAGGATCATGCGCACCTCTTCCGGTGAGCTACGAAGCAGTACGGACGAAACCATGCAGTTGATACAACCGCTCTTGCCTGAGCCGGTCGTACCCGCGACCAGCAGGTGCGGCATCTGCGCCAGGTCGGCAAAAACCGGCTTGCCCGCTATGTCTTTGCCTAGCCAGACCATCAACGGCCCTGAGCTTGCCGGGAATCCCCGGTAAATATCGCCCAGCGTCACCATATTCGGACTGTTATTGGGAACCTCGACACCTACCGCCGCCTTCCCGGGGATGGGAGCGAGAATCCTTATATCAGTTGTCGCCAGCGCCATCGCGATATCGTTTTTCAGCGACGTGACTTTCTTTACCTGGATACCCGGCGCCAGTTGCAGCTCGTACCGTGTGACCCGTGGCCCCGATACCGTACCGACCATTTTTGCCTCGATACGAAAGCTTGCCAGGGTCTCAATGAGCACCCGGCTCACCCTGTCGCTGCTTTCCGCCCCGCTTCCCTCGAGCCTGCCGTCACTTTTTCTCAGCAGGTCGGGGTTGGGAAGAATATAACTTGTCTCTTCTTCTCCCGCGATCTTGGGAAACAGCTCTTCCTGGACGGGTCCGGCTTTGCCTGTCGCATGCTTGCCATCAAGTTCTTCCGACTCGTCAATGGTGGCGATCGCGGAATCATCCACCAGCGCCAGCGCCGGTTTTCCATTAAAGAGGTCGGGAAAGGTCTCGGCGCCGTCCAGCGGGACAGCTTCGTTTGTTTCGCCGATTTGACTCTCGCCAATTGCCGTTCTTTCTGAGGTTACGCCGGTATCGACTCCATATGGAGCGACACTCCCGGCGCCGGCGGCCTGTGCCGCGATCATGCCACCCGCCGCCTGGGTTTTTCTTTCCACAAGATTATGACCAAGTTGTCTGGTGCCACGATGGGCGCTTACCGCAGCCCTTCCTGCCCGTTTGCCCGATGCCAGCAAAACAGCCCTCACTGATGCGCCCGTGATCAGGAACGTGGCGGCAAGCAGAAGGAAGACAACAGCCACCGTGCTGCCTGCATCTCCCAGCAGAGAACCTGTCAGCCAGTAAAGGGCATCACCGGTGATGCCGCCGTGTGTAGAAAAATACTCGCTTTGGAAATAACTCTCGTGGGCTGGTTCACTGCCGAGAACCGAGAAGGTGTTGGCGCCCGTGATGAGAAAAACTGCAACGATGAGCAGACCGGAACCGACCTGGAAACCGCGCGGCCCTCGGGGAATCTCCGGGAAAATAAGAAAAGCGCCGCCGAGGATCAGCGCCGGCGGAGCCAGGATGGCCATCACACCGAAAAGATAACTCAAGGCAGATTCAGCGGCGCTGCCCAGCAGACCACCCGACCAGCCAAGGTAGAGCACCATCGCCATGAAAATCCCGATAGCCACGAGGGCCAGACCACCAAGTTCGCGCAGGTGACGCAGGTCGCGCTTTGAACCGGACTTCGACTTTTTCTTCTTCGATGCCCTGTTTTTTCTGCCGCCCGTTTTTAACTTTCGTGTTGCCATGCGGCTTCCCCTCATACCTTTTATACTTCCAGGATCACCGCCATGATCAGCGGCCGTTTCTTTGTCTTCTTATAAAGGAATTTTGCGAGCCTGCTATGTATGTGTTCCTGTAGTATGCTGGCATCGCTGATCCCCTTGCTTGAACTGTCGAGCAAGATATCCTCCACGAGCCGCGAGACTTCCTTTAAAAGGGCGCGGCGATCTCCCATGTAGACAAAACCCTTGGCGGTTATCTCGGGTTTCGACACCATTGAACCGTCCTGCTCGCGAACAGGTGCGACCACGATGAAACTTCCGTCCCGCGACAGCTTCTGCCGGTCGCGCAACGTCACATCCTTGATATCACCGACATCCAGGCCATCGACGAAGGTCATGCCGGCGTCGATGCTGTCTACTATCATAACCTTGCCGTCGGACACCTCCACGACATCGCCGTTGGAAGCCTTGATAATGTGCCTGCTGTCCATCCCCAGCTCTTCAGCAATCTCGGCGTGAAAATGCAGGTGGCGATATTCACCATGGATGGGCATAAAATATTTAGGCCTGGTCTCGTTGATCAGCATCTTCAGCTCTTCGCGGGAAGCATGCCCGGAAACGTGCACCGGAGCTACCGCTTCATAAACGACCCGTACGCCTTTCTTGAAAAGACGGTTTATAACATTGTGCACGCCGACCTCATTGCCAGGCACCGGACGGGCCGATAAAACCACGGTGTCACCCTCGGACAGACTTACTTTCCTGTGATCACCGAACGCCATCCTGGTCAGCGCCGCCATCGGCTCTCCCTGGCTCCCGCTGGAGAGGATCAGTATCTTCGACGGTTTATAATTGTCGATGTCACCCAGTTTTATCTCCATATCCTCGGGGATCGTGAGATATCCGAGCTCTTTGGCGATCTGGACGTTCGTGACCATTGAGCGCCCGATGACGATCATTTTGCGCCGATGCCGGCGCGCGGCATTTACAATCTGCTGGATCCTGTGGATATGCGATGCGAAGGAGGCCGCAATAACGCGCCCGGTCGCATGGGCAAAAATCTGGTCCAGAGCGGCGCCCACGGACCTTTCCGGGCCGGTGATTCCATCCACTTCGGAGTTGGTGCTGTCGGAAAGAAGCAGCAGGATGCCTTCCCTGCCAAGATCTCCGAATTTGCTTAGATCCGTACGGCGTTTATCTATCGGGTTGGAATCAAGCTTGAAATCTCCCGTATGGACTACGGTTCCAACGGGCGTTTTGACGGCGATTGCGACTCCATCCGGAATACTGTGGGCAACGCTGATGAAATCACAGAGGAAGGGGCCGATCTGTTCGGGTTCGTTTTCGACTATCTCGCGCAGGTCGGACTCCTCGACCAGTCCGTGCTCCTCCAACTTCTTGCGAACCAGCCCGAGCGTCAGTCGCGTGCCGTAAACGGGTACATTGATCTGGCGCAGCAGAAAAGGAAGCGCTCCCACGTGATCCTCATGACCATGCGTCAGCACGACAGCTTCTATCTGGTCGGCGCGGTCACGCAGAAACTGGAAATCGGGGATGATCAGATCGATTCCCAGCAGGTCATCGCGGGGAAACATAAGCCCCGCGTCGATGACGAGCAGCCGCTCATCATATTCCATCACCATCATGTTCTTGCCGATCTCGCCGAGACCGCCAAGTGGAATGATTTTAAGTTTAGGCTTATCTATTTCGCTCAACTCCGCGCCGGGGACTCAGGCAGGTTTCATTGCAGCATTAAACATCTGCCCGATTTCCTATATTCGGTAACAGACAGACATCTTCATTTTAATAATTAGTTTTTCGCTTTCAAAGGGGTTATTCCTGCCCCGGGGCAGGCGGGAAACAGGGTAACGCGGGCTCTATGCCCGCTGCCGCGACAGGTCGAGCTGCTTTAGCATCTGCCTGATCACCGACTCTTCAGACTCGGTGGCGGACACAAGCGGCAAACGCAGACCGCCGACCTCATGGCCCAGCATATTCAGCGCCGCCTTGACGGGAATTGGATTCGACGTGATAAAGATGGCCTCGTAGAGGGGCGCCAGTGCTTCGTCGATCGCCCTGGAGTCTTCTACATTGCCGCTCCGGTAAAGTTCGACCATCTTCTTCATCTCGGGGCCCGCCAGGTGCGATGCCACGCAGATACCGCCCCAACCGCCATACTGCAGCAGCGGATAGACCATGTCGTCATTTCCCGCGTAAATACCCATATCGCAGATTTCGCTGAGCCGTCTTGTCTGCTCCAGATCAGGATTGGCCTGCTTGACGGCTATGATATTTTCAACCTCGTTGAGCTCGGCCAGCGTTTCCGGTTCGATATTGATCACACAGCGGCCGGGGATGTTGTAAAGGATAACCGGCTTGTCCGTAACGGCGGCGATAGCCTTGAAATGGGCTATTACCCCTGCAACCGGAGGCTTGTTGTAATAAGGCGTTACCGCCAGGATACCATCGACGTCCAATTCGGTCGCTCTTGCGGTGAGTTCGACGCTGTGGGCGGTGTCATTGGAACCGGTGCCGGCAATGATGGTCGCACGGTCACCCACGGCATCCCTGACCACGCGGAAGAGTTCAACCTTCTCGTCGTCGGTCAAAGTAGGTGATTCACCCGTTGTGCCGCTGACCACCAGTCCGTCCGAGCCATTATCGACCAGATAGGCTGCCAGTCGGGCGGTTCCTTCATAATTGACCGAACCATCCTCGTGAAGGGCGGTAGCCATTGCAGTTATTATGTCTCCGAGTGACCGGTTCATTTTCTCCCGTATCTTTCAGCGCGAGTTTTTCCGTCTGCGCCTTTTTGTCAGGACAGGCCAAAATCCGTCCCTTTGTTAAACATGTATTATTTCAGATTTACAATATCTTCTCCAGCCCAACCGCAATACCGTCCAGTTCCGCGACCCGGCGCACCGCCAGAACCACCCCGGGCATGAATGACTCGCGTGATATGGAATCGTGACGCACGGTCAGGGTCTGTCCCTGGCCCCCAAAAATAACTTCCTGGTGGGCAACCAGCCCGGGAAGCCTGACACTGTGAATCGGGATTCCGTGATGGTTATAACCGCGGGCCGCGTCCCCTTCAGGACCCGCGGGTGCGGGAGCCTCAGCCCCACGCTCCCTGGCGATCAGATCCGCCGTCCTGAGCGCGGTACCGGAAGGCGCGTCAAGTTTCTGGTCGTGGTGCAACTCCACGATCTCGCATGAGGGCATGTGCCGAGCGATCACGCGTGACACTTCCATCAACAGAACAGCGCCAATCGCGAAATTCGGTGCGATGAGGCAGTTGACACCACTGGAGCTAGTCTGGAATTCGATCTTTTGCAGCTGTTCATCCCCCAACCCCGTCGTCCCGACCACACAGTGAATCTCCGCCTTAAGACATGCGATCACATTTTCAAAAACAGCATCGGGAACGGTGAAATCAACAGCCACGTCAGCCTGTGTCTGCTCAAGACACTCGGAAAGCGATGAAAATGCCGGAACGCCGCCGGCGCCTGAATCACCCTTCTCAAACCCCGGATCGATCATGGCTACAAGCTCTAAATCTTCTTCGGCCGTGACGGCATCGCAGACCGTTCGGCCCATCTTCCCCATGGCCCCATTTACAATTACCCGGATCATTAAGCCTCCCAGATTCGCATCAACTGATATTACACTCTTCTTTGGACTGTCATCTCGGCGATCAGTCGAAGGGGCTCGATTTCCAGCTCATCGGTGACCGTTTCGAGAACTGCGGTGGCCTCCTTGACGTAATCGCAGGCTTTTTCCCGCGCCTTTTCAAGGCCGCCCGATCCCCTGACTTTCATGACGATCTCATCAATCCGTTCCTCTGACGGTTTTCCATCAAACATCATGGCCAGGGAAGGGTCCAGTTCAAGCGCCATTATCAGAGGCAACGTCACAGTTCCGTCGCGCAGGTCTGTTCCGATGCGCTTTCCTGTTTCCGATTCCTCACCGGCAAAATCGAGGATGTCATCAGAAATCTGAAAAGACAGCCCTATACAGTGTCCGAATCTCTCCATGGCCTTCACGGACGCGGTTGAACATCCGGAAAGAACGGCGCCCAGCTGACATGCGGCGGAAAACAGGCCCGATGTCTTGAGCCGGCAACGCTTTTCATAAGCATCGCGGGAAAGATCGATATCATGGGCCTGCTCCATCTGGACCAGTTCGCCAAGACTCAGATCCAGGCTCGCGCCGGTCAGCAGGGAAACCGCCAGGTCAGAACCAGTCTCCGCCAAAACCGCAAAAGCACGGGAAAAGAGATAGTCGCCAGCCGTCATACTGACGGAAGCTCCATAGCCGGCTACAAGCGTAGGATGTCCCCTTCTGAGTTTTGCGTCATCCAGGACGTCATCATGTACAAGGGTCGCCATGTGGACCATCTCCACTGCTACTCCTGCAGCGATTTGGGACTCTTCGATAATACCGGACTTTTTCGTGGTCAATAACACCAGCAGTGGCCGCAGGCGTTTTCCGCCGGCCGCCAATGTCATCGTGCAGGCCTCGCCGAGCGTTCCTCCGGGCGCCTCCACGGCCCTGGCAAGGCGCTGTTCACACTCAGCCATATGCCCCGATACATTCGCCCAGCAGCTGGACTTGAACTGCTCGAGCGCTGTTGGTGTTCGATGGATACCGGTCACTTTACCGTCCCGGAATGAAGGGCGATGATGCTGCCGGCCAGCAAACGGTAACTGACGTCCGTCAATCCCGCCTCTTGCATAATTTTGGCAAGCTCCGGCGCCGGCGGAAAGCGTCTGACTGACATAGGCAGGTATGAATAGGCCGAACCATCACGGTTAAAAACCCGTCCGATGGCCGGCACCATCCTGTCGAACCATAATCCGAAAAAACTCTTGAACGGCTGCCGTGACGGCTGGGTAATCTCTAAGCAGACCACCTTGTCCCCGGGTTTTACGACCCGGGCCATCTCTCGAAAGACTCCAAGGATATCCTCGATGTTTCGAACACCGAAACCGACCGTGGCGGCGTCGAAGCTGTCGTCTTCAAATTCTATCCGCGTCGCGTCTCCCCAGCGGAAATCGACGGGCTTGCCATTGCGACGGGCTTTACTTCGTGCGACTTCCAGCATGCGGCGGCTGAAATCTATGCCTGTTACCGACCCGAGAGGTCCGACCGAGTCCATCAGCGCGAACGCGAAATCACCAGTGCCACAGCAGACATCCAGGGCACGTCCGCCTTCTTTCAGCCGGGCGGCACTGACGCCCAACCGCCGCCAGCGATAATGCATGCCGCAAGTCATGATCGTGTTCATCAGGTCATAGCGTCCCGCGATCGATCCGAACATGGCTCTTATGCGACCGGCTTCAGGGTGAGCGATGGAAGTCTGCATTTCAGGTTGCGTTTTTACGCCTTTCCCTCCCAGCGGTCGAACAATTCATGACTGATCCCGAGCACATCAAGTACCTTGCCAACTACAAAATCAACCAGGTCATCGACGCTTGCCGGATGGATGTAAAAAGCCGGCATCGCCGGCACAATATGCGCACCCGCGCGTCTGAGCGTCAACATGTTGCGCAGATGAATCTCGCTGAGCGGTGTTTCCCTGGGTACGACTACCAGCGGTCTGGACTCCTTGAGCATCACGTCGGCCACGCGATGGATGAGATTGCTGGTTATGCCGGCGGCGATTCCGGCCACGGTCGACATCGAACAGGGACATATCACAGCCGCATCGCCCAGGAAGCTGCCACTGGCAAAGGCTTCACCCATGTTTTCTGGAGAGACCAGGCGTATCGAACCGGCTTCCACACCATTAGCAGCCAGAAACGAATCGATAACAGTCTCACGAGATGTGTTCCCTGAGCCGGGAACGTCAGACTGGTCCTCAAATCTCATTACCTGTACGGCGCCATCGGAGACGCAAACCGTGACGTCATGTCCGGCTTGTGAGAGAACCTTGAGCAGACGGCCTCCCAAGATCGATCCGCTGGCGCCGCTGATTCCAACAAAAATCTTCATAAGGAGTAAAGTCTAACGGAGGCGTGATGCAATTGAAAGAAGGATGCCGCTTCTTATACCGCTCCCCCTGCGGGTACAAGCATGCTCTTCAGCTCAGCGGCATTTTGCAGTGCATGCCCCTGAGAGTCGTTGTTGAAGTAGGCATAAATGTCGATACCGTCAGACTGGAAGTCCCTGATGCGGGTCATCCAGCTTTTCAGTTCCGCCCGTGAATAAAGACCATCGACGCTACCATGATGAAAGCGCAGGTACGTCCAGCCGGCGGTCAGCTCGATTGCCTTGGGTAAGAGTGGATGATCCGGAATACAGAGCGCGACCTGCGCCCGGTCTAGGATGTCATATACTTCCCGGCAATACCATGACACATGCCTGAACTCGAAAACGTGGCGCAAGGTAGCCGGCAGGGCGCCCGCGAAAGCCGCAAGGCGGTCGTCGTCGCGTTCCATACCGGGCGGCAACTGCCAAAGAACCGGACCGGCCTTCCCGCCCAGCAGGGCGACAAGATCGAGAAAACGGTCGAGCGATTCGCCAGTATCACCCAGTCTCTTCACATGGGTAAGGTACCGGCTTCCCTTTATGGAGAACAGGAATTGTGCCCCAACCGCCTCGCTCCATCCGGTCACGTGACCGGGTTTTGGCAGACGGTAGAAAGTCGCATTGATCTCAACAGTGTCGAATCTTTGGGCGTAATATCCAAGCCACTCCGACTGCTTGAGTCCCTTTGGATAAAACCGCTCGCGCCAGTGGCTGTACGTCCATCCGGATGTCCCGATGCGCAGAAGGGTCATCAGTGCCGGTTCTGAGGTCTGGCTACAATAGCCCTGTCCTTGCCGCCTTCCTTGGCTTCATGCACTGCCCTTTCGGCGTGTTCAAGCAGGGAAACCGCGTCGTTTGCGTGAAGCGGGTACTCAACGATACCGACACTCATGCTCACATGAGAACCCCCATCACTGTCGGGAAACTCATGAGTCGATAAAGCGGTCCGTATCGTATCCGCCAGTCCCGATGCGGTATAGGAATCGCCTCCTGAGTCTTGTGCCCGTACTTCCGGGAGCAGGATTGCGAATTCATCACCGCCATAACGCGCGACGATATCGATTTCCCTGATATTCTTGCGGATCACCCCGGAGATGGTTTTCAGCAGGGAATCACCCTCCAGGTGACCGTATTTTTCATTGAAAGCCTTCAGGCCGTCTATATCCATAAGCATCAGCGATAGAGGCCGCTGGTATTCCCTGCCGCGTGCGACCTCACGGTTTACGGCCTGATAGAAATAACGGTGGTTGTATAATTCGGTAAGACTATCAACCAGAGAGAGCTGTTTTGCGTCCTGCAAGGTACGGACGTTATCCAGCACCAGCCCCAATTGCCTGGTAACAGGCTCCAGGAGTTCCACGATCTCCCCTGTGAAAGCCCGTGGCTTGAAACTGCCCAGATTCATCGTCCCCAGCACCTCACCCTTGGACATCAGAGGCAGAAGGACCGCCGAGCGGATCCCTTCCTCGACAAGAAGCTTGTCAGTAGGATATTCATCCCCCCTGATATCATCCCGAACCAGCGAGTGCCTGCTCTCGATCACCTTGTCCACAGGCAACGATTTTGTGGGCAGCCTTAGCCCCGGCATCAACCACGACTTTTCAGCCCCGGTCTGCATCGCCACTATCACCACTTCATCCGTCTCCGGATACCATACCGCGAGGCTGGCCTGATCGAAATCAACCAGATCCGCCGCATGTTTTACAAAGGATTCATAAACACTTTGCATTCCATCGCCGGAGCCTACATCGCGCGTGATCGCCTCCATCAGATCCACCTGCTCCCTGTCTCGACCCAGCTCGCCTTCCAGTCTGGAAGTCTCGATGGCGACAGCGATACGATCGGCGGCGACGCAAAGGGAATCCTTCTCCTCATCGCTGTAATTATGAGGCGTCATCGTTCCCAGTATCAGCATCCCGAGAATCTGGTCCCTGACATAAAGTGGCAGACAGATGATCGTCTGCGCCTTCAGGGATTTCAGATACTGATTCACAACCCTGCTGTCGGTGGTGAGGTCCTCCGAGACTGCGATGTACCAGCCTGCGAAGGCTCGGCCTACGATACCTTCACCCACTTTGTAGGTAAGCGCGGATACAGCTCCCGGCTCGAGTCCATACGTTGCCCGTGCCACAAGCTGCTCACCGGATTGATCCGTAAGTGACACCCATCCGAAATCAGCCCCCACAAACGATGCCGCCGATTCCAGAAGGTTCTGCAGAAGTTCGGAAAGATGCATGGAGGAGAGTGTGGCCTCGGAGAGGGACACAAGCCCGGCCAGCTTCTCGCTACGAGCCCGTGCTTCCTCATAGGCTTTCTGAAGCTGTTCTTCCCGCTCGCCGAGCAGATAATTCATCGCGTAGAAATTCTCGGTAATCTCTTCAACCGGATCGGCGGTTGCCCGCTGATAAACCTCACACAGGCGGCAGTCTTTCAGTTTTTTCGCGAACTTGCCCTGAACCTGACCCCGGCAGAAGGTGCCGGCGATCAGCCAGCAACGCGAGTGCTCCTCGCCATGGGCAGGACAATCCTCTTTATCACAGCCGAGATATTGCCAGCATGTGGTCAGCGAGGGATCGCTGAATGAAGTTGCCCGGCTTTTTTTCGTGGCCCCGAGCATCAGCTCATTGACACGACTGCGCGCCTTGTCGAGACTGCTGCCCCATCGATAGACGGAATTTTCACTGCGTGCCAACAAAGCCATGCCGGCAGCAAATATGGGAACAAGGATGATAGTAAAAACCCAGTTATGATACCTGGGGGCAAAACCCTCCAGAGCATCGTGTCCCAGAAGTATGACAACCGCGCTCAGGGCACCGATAAGCCCGTACCAGATAATCCGAGATTTACCATAACCAAGGTTCATAGTAACTTCCCCCGGCGTTATTCACGCAATTTTTCGCGCGATGACAAACAGCTGACATTAATTATATTCTTCCCGCTTGTGTCCATTAGAATCATGCGATGAAGAAGAATCAGCTTATTTTCTGTAATCTATCAGAAAACCTAATGCTCAGCGATATTGACGATACCTCGGGGGGTATGGTACCTTTTGTCTTGGAAGAAAGGTGCCCAAAACCTTTCAACCCCCACCCCCCCCTAGTGGAAAGCCCCAGTGCGGCTAGACTGGGGCTTTTTCTTTCCTGAAAACCGGCTTTTCCTACTTCTTTTCTATGTCGAGCACGGCCAAAAACGCTTTTTGCGGAATCTCGACGTTGCCGACCTGCTTCATCCTCTTCTTTCCCTCTTTTTGCCTCTCCAGCAACTTCCGCTTGCGTGATATGTCACCGCCGTAGCATTTTGCCAGTACATCCTTGCGTTTGGCGGGGATGGTCTCCCGCGCGATTATCTTCTTGCCGATAGCGGCCTGGATGGCGACTTCGAAAAGCTGCCTTGGTATCTCTTTCTTGAGACGGTCCACGATTCCCTTGCCCAGATGGTATGACTTGTCACGATGAACTATTAGTGAAAGTGCATCCACCGGCTCTCCGGCGATCAGAATGTCAAGCTTCACCAGTTTGCTCTCCCTGTAACCGGACATGTCGTAATCGAGCGACGCATAACCCTTGGTACGTGATTTTAAAAGATCGAAATAGTCGAGGACGATCTCGGCGAGCGGCAACTGGTAATGTATCTGGACCCGGTTGGAGGAAAGATACTGCATGTCCTCAAAATCACCGCGGCGTTCCTGGCAAAGTTCCATGACCGGTCCGACGAAATCACCTGGCACAAGGATGGATATCCTGACGTAGGGCTCCTTCACAAAAAGGATGTTGCCCGGATCGGGCATGTCGGCGGGACTGTGGACCACGAGCTCACTACCGTCAACCATGCCGATGTCATATTCCACGTTCGGCGAAGTCGCCAGCAGGTCGAGGTCATATTCCCGCTCTAGACGCTCGCGCACGATATCCATGTGCAGCAGTCCGAGGAAGCCGCAACGAAAACCAAAACCGAGCGCTCTCGAAGTCTCCGGCTCATAGCTGAGTGAAGCATCGTTGAGCTTGAGCTTGTCAAGAGCGTCGCGCAACACCGGGTAATCGTCGCCATCGATGGGGAACAGGCCGCAGAACACCATGGGCTTGGCTTCACGATATCCCGGCAAAGCAGTTGCCGCGCGTCTGGCGACATGCGTAAGCGTATCGCCGACACGCAGGTCACGCACGGTCTTGATGCCCGTAATGATATAGCCCACCTCGCCGGCCGAGATTGAATCTGACGGCGTCATGTTGGGAGAGAAGAAACCCACCTCTTCAACCTCGGCCCTGGTGCCCAGTACCATGGCGACGATGTCATCACCTTTGTGGAAAGAGCCGTCCACGACCCGTACATAAGCGACCACGCCTCGGTACTGGTCGTACACGGAATCAAAGATCAAGGCCCTGGCAGGAGCCTCGGTATCGCCTTCGGGCGCCGGGATACGGCTGACAATGGACTCGAGTACGTCCTCTATACCCACGCCGGTCTTGGCGGAGACGCGCAGGATCTCATTTGGATCAAGACCGAAAAGCTCTGACACCTCGTCGGCGACGCGTTCCGGTTCGGCAGCCGGCAGATCGATCTTGTTGAGCACCGGCACGATCTCGAGATTATTGTCGAGCGCGAGATACGTGTTGGCCAGGGTCTGGGCCTGGATGCCCTGGGCGGCGTCGACCACCAGCAGCGCACCCTCGCAGGCGGCCAGACTCCTAGATACTTCGTATGAGAAATCAACATGCCCCGGAGTGTCGATCAGGTGCAGCATGTAAGTGATACCGTCACGTGCCTTGTAGAGTACGCGTGCCGCCTGTGCCTTGATGGTTATGCCCCTCTCCCGCTCGAGGTCCATCGTGTCCAGCATCTGTTCCGTTATCTCGCGGCCGCTGACCGTATTCGTGATTTCGAGTATGCGGTCGGCAAGCGTCGATTTCCCATGATCTATATGGGCAATGATGGAAAAATTTCGGATGAGAGTCTGGTCGGTCATGAGTAAGCGGCTGCTTCCAATTTTATCAGAGAGGCGTTCCAGGTGCGTCCGGGCGCTTCCTTATCATTCTAACAATCTTCAGTTCCGGCATTCTGATAATAAAGGCCAGTCCAAGAAAAACCGCAACCGAGAGAAGGGCGGCACCCGCTATTGAAATAATCTGAGACAACAGCCCTCTTCCCAGCAGGTCGTCAAGAGAATGCCAGGCGAACCAGGCGGCGGCTCCCGACAGAACGGATATCACGCTGACCAGTATCCCCGATCTGAGTATCGCCCGCCCATCGATATGCCCCAGTTCCCGCCGCATAAGATATAGCAGCACAAAAAAAGTCGCGAACGATACCGCTGACGTCGAGAGGGCGATGCCCGCCAGTCCGAGGTCGAACGGTCCTATGAACAACCAGTTAAGGAAGGCGTTCACGGCCAGGTTTACGAATGCGACAGAAGTCGGCAGCCATGGTCGGCTAAGAGAAAAGAAGCCACGGGTAAGCAGGGCGCTGCCGCCACTGAAGGCGCTGCCAAAAGCAAAGTACAGGAGCACAGAAGCAACCAGCTGTGTATCGCCTGAGACGAACTGGCCGTGCTCGTATGCCAGGCGCACCAGCGGCTGGGCCATCACCAGCAGAAAGACGGATATAGGTATCAGGATGAAAAAGATGATCCTGAGCCCCAGGGTGACGGTTGACATAAAGCCTTCATCGTCGTCCCTTGCCGCCAGCTTTGACAGCGTGGGAAAGAGCACCGTGCCTATCGTGATCGCAAAAAGCGCTTCGGGCAACTGATATAGACGGAAGGCGTAATTCATTGCCGCCACTCCCCCCTCTCCCAGGAAAGAGGCGAACTGGATATCCACCACACCGTTGAGATTTATCAAGCCAAGACTCAGACTCACGGGAAGCATGAGAGCCCCGACTCTTCTGACATTACTGTTCTTCCATGCCAGGCTGAAACCGAGCCTCCCGCCCCTTCCCATCAACCAGGGAAGCTGCATCAGGAGTTGTACCACCGTACCCAGTAATACGCCCCAGGCGAGAGCGTCGATGCCCAGGCGCTCATGACCGATTACGATTGCCAGGATTATTATAAGGTTCCAGAAAATCGGCGCTATTGCCGGCAGCGTGAAATGGTCATACGAGTTGAGGATGGAAATAACGACACCCGTGAGCGCCAGCAACAGGATCGTGGGGAACAGGAGGCGGGACATCCCTACGATATTGGCCATCATGTCGGGATCGTTACGATATCCGGGAGCGAATATCGGCATTATCTGCGGTGCGAATATGATACAGGCGACAACCAGCCCACCGAGCAGGACGGTTATCAGCGTAAAGACGGTTCGGGCCACAAGCCAGGCTTCATCACGCCTGTCTTTCTCAAGAAGGCCAGCGAAAACCGGAATGAGAGCCGCGCTCAAGGCCGCCTGAGCCACGAGAACCTGCACCGTCGAGGGCACCAGGAATGCAACATCGAAAGCGCTTTTCTCAGCACCGGCGCCATAGTAGGCAGCGGCTGTAATTTCGCGCACGTAGCCGAAAACGCGAGAACCGGCAGTTCCCAATATTACTATCAGGGCCGCCGCCGCCAGTTTGCGGCCGGTGGATACGGTCTTGTTTTCAGATATAGGGATATACGGCAAGCGCTTCCTCCGGGCGGGTCCAGAACCTTTTCTAGAGACGCCCATGGTTCCCTCTAACAGGACAAACCGGCATCTTACCACTTTCAGGTGTTTAAGAATGCGGCCAAATGCGTCATAATATAGTTGAGTCCCGAGATAACGAGATGGGCTGATACTCATTCCGGAAGATAAGCCGGACAGTTTTTGTTCAGACCCTCAGCAAACCTCACTTGGGACTCTTTTGATGCCCGATTGCGGGCATTGCCTCAGAAATTATGCCAGGCTTCAGCCTTTCCGCGATTCTGCCTCTACAGTTGCGCAATCAAGAGACGATAATATATCTAGAGCGCCCCGAGAGGTCTAAGGTCGAACCAAAAGATGGCTCGAGACGGTGGAGGAAAGGCAGCAAGGGAATACGCCGAGTACGAAGAAGCCGAAGAGAGCGTGTGTGGATCCAGAGGTTGGTGACTGAAGTTCACTCGGGGCACTGTAAACGAACAAAGCCTGGCAGCAATGCCAGGCTTTTTTATGTTAACGGGTACGATTCATGATCAGCCGCTGACTGCCTGCATCTGCCTTAATACATCCTCTAGCTGTTTTATCTCATTGCCGTAAGTAGCCCAGTCGCCCCGTTTCTGGGCGTCCGTTGCCTTGTTGTAGTGGTCGGCCGCCGAATTGGCAAGCTCCTTGAGACTTGCCGTTGCCGGCGGAGTTGTCGTATCCGTTGCCGTTGTGCCGGTCCCCGTGCCTGTGGGCTTTTGCGGTGCTCCGATCAACGGCGTTGCGAATATTTTTTCCAGGGCCGAGCTGAGATCATCCTCCATCACCACTCGGCCGCCATAAGATACAAGCACGCGTTTGAGTTCCGGAATCTGTCCTTTGTCCGCCCTTAAAAACAGTGGCTCGACATAGAGAATCGACTCGTTGATGGGAATGACGAGAAGATTTCCGAAGATCACCTGACTGCCGCTTTGGCCCCACAATGTAACCTGGGACGAGATCGTCGGATCCTGGTTAAAACGTGCCTGCACCTGCATGGGTCCAAAGACCAGCTTGTCCTTGGGGAACTGATAGACGATGCGCTTGCCGTACGATCCGGGATCCGACTTGGCTGACATCCATGAAATCATGTTGTCCTTGCCGGAGGGTGTAAATGGAAGCATCAGCATAAACTGCTCCTGCTCCTCTCCCGGCAGGCTCATGATTACGTAATAAGGATCCATGCCGGACTGTTTGTCTCCCGCCTGCCGCTTGGGCATGCTCCACTGGTCTTCCTTGTTGTAGAAGACCTGCGCATCGGTCATATGATATGTGGAATACATCTGAGCCTGCACTCTGAAGAGGTCCTCTGGATAGCGGAAGTGCGCGCGCAATGCATCCGGGACCTGGTCGGCCGAAGTGAAGAGGCCAGGGAATATGTTCCGGTAGGTTTTCAGGATCGGATCGTTATCGTCCACGATGTAGAACTTGACGTCGCCATTGTAGGCGTCGACTGCCACCTTCACGGAATTGCGAATGTAGTTGTATCCCTCATTGGCGGGTTGCGAATATGGATAGTACGACGATGTCGTGTAGGCATCCTGAATCCAGAATATCCGGCCATCGATAAGCACGCTGTACGGATCGCTGTCGTAGAGCAGGAAGGGCGCTATATTCTGGATCCTGTCCCTGATTTCGCGGTGGATCATGATACGGGACTGATCCGTGATCGAATCACTCAGGAACAGTTTCAGGCTTGCGTAGCGCCAGCTGAAAGCCAGACGGTTAAGCTTGTTTGAGACATCTATACCACCGTTGCCTTCATAAGTCGTATATACGTTCTCGTTGCCCTTGGGATAGTCAAATTCCTGGGTAGTGCTGCGTACGACGACGTAGTCATTTGCCTTCTCCCCGAAATAGACCGCAGGTTGACTTACTTCAAGATCGGGAGTCGAGGAAACCGGGGGGATATCCTTGATGGACAGCTGCGGCAGACCCTCGGCGCTCACCTCGGCCACGGGACTCATAACCATACCGTAGCCATGGGTATAGATCAGATGCTCGTTCTGCCAGGTCTTGGCGCGGGAATCGAGATCATCCACGGAAAGCTCACGGATGGAAAGCATCGTCTGCTGCCGGCGCCCTCCCACCTGATAGCGATCGACATCCACATCCCTGAACTTGTAATAGGGGCGGATCGTCTGGATCTGGCCATATGTCTGAGCGAGTGTGGCGGGGTCCCAGAGGCGTATGTTGCTGATCGTGCTCACATTCTGCTGAACATCGGCGGCGCTCAGATTATCATTTACGGCGAAGGGTTTCTGCTCGATGCTCTCCAGATCGAATCCGTGACGGGTAAAATCGATGCTGTATTTGATATATGGTGATTCCTTGTCAAGCTCGTTGGGAGACACCTGGTATTGTTGCACGATAAAAGGATAGGCGCGGCCGGCAAGAATCCCGGTAAGTATTATTAGAACGATGGCGGCAGCGGGCAGTTTCCATCCCTTGAAATAGATGTTCACCAGGAAGAGGAGCCCCGCGACCAGAGCCGTAGCTGCCATGAACTTGAAAACCGGAAGCTGGGCGTGGACATCCGTATAGCTGGCGCCGAACACCACACCGCGCGGTGAGAACATGAGCACATAACCCTTGAGCAGGTATCCTGCCCCGAGTGTGAACATGATGAGGCCCATAATTACGGAGAGATGCCCCTTGACATGAGGTGCGAAAATCAGCTTGTTCTCAGACCAGTTGATCGCATAATCAAAAAAGTGCATGGCCGCGGTCACGATCAGCGTAAAGATCAGCGTCCACCAGACAAAAGACTGCAGCAAACGCAGGAACGGCAGGGAAAAAACATAGAATCCGGTATCATAACCGAAGACCGGGTCGGTGATGCCGAAATCCGCGCGGTTGATGAATTTAAGCAGATCCTCCCAACCCGAGCTGCCGGCTCCCGCCGCGATCAGGGTCGGCAACAGCAGTAACAGCGGAATAAGCCAGCGCATCAACTTGTCTGACACGGGAGCGCGTTCTATTATCTCCGTGCCGGGGCCGAACTGGTATCGCGGCGCCATGCGGCGTGCCAGCAGCATGTTGCCGTAGACGATGGCGAAGAAGACGCCACCAGCGGCCAGGCCCATCCAGATCTTTGTTGTCAGCGTCTTTAAAAACACGCTCGTGAAACCCACCTCGCCAAACCAGAGCCACTCCGTGTATAAATAGATGCCCTGCGCGAGGAAGATAAAAATCAGGATTATGACCGCGGCTATCGACAAACGCACAGCAAGGCGGCGGCCACCCGGCTTGCCGGTTCGGATGGGACGCACATTGCCATCCGGAGGACCCGCGTCAGAATCGAGCTTCAACCGTTTCGCGATGGAATCCCAAAGCCTGGAGAATGGTTCGTATGGTTGTTGGTTCATGGGATGACGAATTCTATGGACATGTGACTTATCCTGCCCCCCGCCTGCATCAGGCAAACATACAGCCGCGTTCGATACATTAGCGCGTAATAGCCCTGATTAGTTTCCTTCCCTGCATTCTTTGTGGTATTATTCGCCCTTGCGTGTTCAATAAACGCCCTTATTCATAAATGACTTTTCAGGAGTTCCTAAGTGGCAAATACAAAGCAGCAACGTAAACGAGTAAAGATAGCCTCGCGCGAGCGCATGGAAAACCTGCGTTACAAATCGCGTATCAAAACCATGTTCAAATCGCTGACCATAGCTGCCGAGGAGGACAAGGAGCGCGCTGCAAATATGGCACTGGATCTTATTTCACTGATCGACAAGGCCGCCAGCCGCGGCGTGATTCACGAAAATAACGCAGCCAGGAAGAAGTCCCGCATCGCAGGGCTTGTTGAACTGGCGCCGGGTAACGGCAAAACACCGGGACCCGCAAAAAACGAACCCAAATCCGGCAAAAGCAAAGCCGACAAACGTAGCGAGCGTCATACCGCCAAGATTGAAAAGATCAAGGCGGTAAAGGAAAAACAGGCCGCAAAGGCTGAAGCTGAAGCCAAGGCAGCCAAGGCAAAGCCGAAGAAAGAAAAAACTGAAGCGGCGCCGGCTGATGAAGCTGCCAAGACTGAGGCTGAAGAAACTCCCGCCGAAGAAGCTGTTGCTGAAGCTCCGGTTGAAGAAGCGGCTCCCGAGGAAGCTGTTGCTGAAGCTCCGGTTGAAGAAGCGGCTCCCGAGGCTGAAGCGGCTGCCGAGGAAGCTGTTGCTGAAGCTCCGGTTGAAGAAGCGGCTCCTGAGGAAAAGGCCCCCGCCGCAGAAAAGCCGAAGGCCAAGAAGGCTCCCGCAAAAAAGAAGGAAGCCGAGTAACCCTCCGCTCGTCGTTTCTTCCTTTTTCAATCTCGATAACGTGTTAGCCTCGCTTGCTGGATTCTGCGGGTAGATGAGCACATATCCCCAACAGCGTCCGACCAGTAGTTCCCCAAGAAATGACAATAGTCATTTTTCCCTGCATGAAATATGATAAGAATTACATATGCTAAACGCGGAAATTAAAATACTGCTCGAGGAGCGACGCTTCGGAGTAGTTACAGACAAACTTTATGAAGACCCCGGGCTTGTGGGAGATCTCGTGGAATTTCTGGGAACCGCAGACAGCCAGACACAGGTCGGGATACTGACAGTCCTGGGACGATATGGATTCGACCACCCGGAGCTGGTGTACCCTCATGTCGAGGCTATCATGCAGGTGCTGGCGATGAATGATTCGCTTAAATCAGATGTAGCATGTGCCATGGGAAACCTGGTATTCAATTCCCGCGAAAAGTCCGCCGAGGTCATCCCGATGCTCGAAGAGCTCTTCCAAGACGAGGACAGCTTTCTGCGCCAGGACGCCGCGGCCGCGATGGGTAACATCGGATTCAATTTCCCCGATCTTGTTGAGAATGACATGCCCGGCCTGATCGCCATGCTGGAATCAGATGACGAGGACGAGCAGGAAACCGGCGCTCAGGCCCTTGGCAAAATCGGAATCAACTCCCCCGAGATTATCAGGGACACTTTCCCACGGCTTGTGAGTGTGCTGTCGCACGCCAAGGAGGCGAGCTGCGGCGGGATTATTTCCGCATTCGGCGCACTGGGTTTCCATTACCCGGAAATGGTGCAGGAACAGATACCGAAGCTTATCGAATACCTGCACAGCACGAACCCGGTTGCGGTCAAAAACGCAGTCATGGCCCTGGGAATAATCGGTATGAACAATCCAGAGCTGATCGAACCGGCTGTGCCGGATCTTCGAAAACTGACCAACAATCCAGACCGCGAGATCAGACTCAACGCCATGGTCGCTATCTCAAAGAGCGATGATAGCGCGTAGCGCAAAGCGGTAACCCCGGACGACAAAAAACCCCCACCGAATCAGGCAGGGGTTTTTCATTGGTGCGTTTATTTGCTGGAGCAAATATTTTTAATTTTCTACCGCGTGGTTGGCGCGTACCCAGGATCGAATTCCTCCCCTGAGGTTATATACTTCGCTGAATCCGTTCTTGTTGAGCAATTTGCAGGCCCTGGCGGAACGCGAGCCGCTGCGGCAGTTGACCACGACGGGCCGCTCGCGGTAACGTTCGAGCTCTTTCAAACGATTTCCAATCTGAGACAGCGGTATATGTTTTGCGTTGGGAATACGACTGCCGGCATATTCATCGTGCGTGCGGACATCGATCACCACGGCGCCTTCCTGGCTTATAAGCTTCTCTGCTTCATCGGGGTCTACGTTATTGATACCGCTTAACCGGGTTGCTGCAATCCGGAAAATGATATATCCACCGGCTAACGCCATAAATATCAGCCAGTAGTTGTTTTGGATATCCAATCTGATCAGCCTTCCGCTCTTAACTCAGCAATCTCGTCTTCCAGCTCCATCTGTTTAAACTGCATGGCGACCGGGGCTCCATGCGATGGAGTCAGAGTCCTGAGTTCCCTGAGCTCCTGCTTTAATTCCTCGATACGCATTGTGCGTTCATCTTCAGTCATGGTGCACCTCCTGCCACGCGATGGGCCGGATACATAAATGGCGATCACGATACGACATGCATGTGACCCTGGTTGTTATGAGGTTAGATGCTGAAAGGTCCGGGAGGATTCAATTTAAGCTAAACGATGTCCAGGACCCGCGCGACGGCGATCTCAAGAGCAAGATCGGGACGCTGGTCCTTGCGGCCCTTGATATCTGCGTCAAGCTCGGCGAAGATCATCACAGCCCGCCGCAGTCCGTCCGCTGTGAAATTACGGCTTTGGGCTGCGAGCTTTTTGGCCGGATATGGTTTTAATCCAAGTGCGTGCGCGGCGTGGGTGAGGTCCTCTCCCCTCTCTCCGGCTGAAACAACCTCGCACAGGTTCCGAAGATGCCTGGCCATGGAAAAAAAGACCGATGCGGGCGCGGCGTGATCGGCAAGCAGCTCTTCAAGATGACGGAATACCGCCTCCCTGTCGCGGGCGCCTATGGCATCTGTCATATCCCATACTTTTGTGTCGCGCGAAACCCAGCAGAGTTCATCAATATCTTCGAGCTCTACCGCGCGCTTGCCGACATAGGCCGATAGCTTGTCTATCTCATTGATTATGGCGCGCTGGTCGGAGCCTGCAAGAGCTACCAGACGCTGGGCCTCGCGGCCACCAAGCTTCAGACCCCGCCCTGCCGCTTGCTCCTGTGCCCAGGCCGGAAGACCCGCAAGTCTTGGCGCCTCGAAGACAAGCACCTGCCCCGCCTCCATGACGGCCTTGTAGATCGCCTCGTTCTTCCTGATGCCACCTCCAACCAGCGCCAGGCATGAATAATCCACCGGATCACCCAGAAAAGCAGTGATCACATCCTTGTCAGCCTTGTGCCAGAAGCCTACATTGTTAACAAGCGCCAGCCTGACCCCAAGACCGAATGGTGGCGTGCTGGCTGCCTGCACGACTGCGTGGGCGGAATGCTCGGCGGCGTCGAAGACGTCTACATTAAGGTCAGTGCCCGACTCGCTGATGACGCGGTCTTTCAGACGCCGCACCGCCTTCTCGATCTTGGGTTCATCGCTACCGGTGATAAGATAGACCGGCTTGAGTTTTTCCTGTTTTTTGACGCCTTTTGTCATCTGTCCGTGTGTACCTCCACGCTGCTTTCGCCGAGCGAAATCCTGATCGTGCCCTGCCTGTCAGTGCGAAATATCTTCGCGCCACAAGCCCTTAGCCTGTCCAGTGTTTCCTGTGCGGGATGACCATAGGAATTTCCCTCACCCACAGAAATAACAGCCACCTGGGGCTTCAGCTTTTCCAGGACGGCCTTCATGGAACTATCCCTGCTTCCATGATGGGGAACCTTGAAAACCTCCACCTGGGGAATATCCAGAGTTGTCAGGACATCTCCCTCCGCGTCACCTGAAAGAAGTATATCAAGACCGCGGTAACCAGCCAGCAATACGACCGAGTTGGCGTTCGCATCGTCGGCTTTCATCGTATCGGCCGGGTGCAGCACCTTCAGCTCAAGCTCTCCGAAGTCCAATACCTGTCCACGCCTCGCGACGATATATGGCAGTTTGCGATTCTCAACCTGCTTGAGAAAATCGCGGTACATGGAACTGGATGAAGCTGGAGCGGCGTCTATTACAGTATCAACCGGATATTTATCGATGACGGGAATGAGCCCGGCCAGGTGGTCAGCGTGTGGATGAGTGAGGATTACCGCGTCGAGCTTTTCAACACCGCTTTGCGCCAGCAGATCCGTCACTTCAGAACCCGGGCCTCCATCGACCAATATGGTTGCTCCGCCGGGAACCTGCAAAAGGACCGCGTCACCCTGGCCGACATCCAGCACCGAAACCGTGTAATTTGAGGGTGGCGCGCCACTTTTCTCGCCTAGACAGGCGAACCCCACCAAAGCCGCGAGCAAAAGGATAGCAACAAGCACGAGCCGCCCATGCTTCCCCAGCCATGTGAGCCATCTGATGAAACCCATGCGTCGTGCGCTAACTACCATGAGGGTAAGCATACCGTAGAATGAAACCGTTGCCAGCAATCCGGGAGAATCCCCGACGTACACCGCTCCCGGCAGCGCTGCGAAAAATCGCGCCACGACTATCAGATACGCGGTACAAACCGAAGAGAGGGCGTTAAGCAGCCAGCTTATATTCTCTGATAGCGGCGCGATCAGTATCGAAAGTGTTCCCAGGAGCATCACCGGTCCGGCCACAGGAGCGGCAGCGACGTTCGCGGGTATGGTCACCATGGATACCTGCTGGAAATGGCCGAGTGTTATCGGCGCTGTGACAAGACCCGCGGCAGCTGAGATGGCAACCGCTTCCCTCAGCGCCGCCGGAAGAAACGACAGCGGCTCTGATATCACCGGCGAGACCAGAAAGATGGCGAGCACGGCACCGAATGAGAGCTGGAAGCCTGGATCCAGCAGACTGTACGGATTCAACACCATGATTATGGCCGCGGCGACGGCCATGAAGTGATAGCAGTTCGTCTGTCGTGAAAAAATGTAAGCAGCCATTCCCAGAATGCCTACAACACCCGCCCGTACGATGGATGGGCCGGCGCCGGTAAGAGGAATGTACATGCAGATAACAAGCACGGCGATGACGGCGGCCACCAGCCTTGGAATCAGCATCGCCCGGCATAAAAGCATGACGATGAATCCCAGCAGCACCACGTTCTGCCCGGAGACCGCCAGCAGATGCAGGATGCCGGAACTCCTGAAATCGGAGATGACCTCATCCGGCACGTCGTCATCATCTCCCAGGACCATTCCCTGCAAAAGGGCTCCGGCAGCACCCCAGTCACCAATCGAGAGGCTTGTCCGCGCGTGATGCCTGACGGAATCGACGGCGCCGGCGATGCCGCCCCGCTTCTCTGGAAGGATTTCCACACCATCGGCATCAGCGGCCATGACGACATTGACTCCCCGCCGCCGCAAATATTGGCCGTAGTCGAAATCCGAGCCGGGACTGACCGGTGGCCTCCTCACCGTACCTGTCACTCGTAAAAGGGAGCCTTCTTCAGGCATTACTCCCGACCCTGAACCCATGAAGCCTTCACAGCTGTCCCGGCAGAAGACGTCGACCTGCAAATCCTCGTCGATGAGGGTACTTTCACCCTTATAACGAAGCAGACTAGCGTTGCCGGAGAAACTGACTTTCATACCCTTACGCGCCGGTCTGCCTGTCATCGTGATATCCAGGACGATACGCTTGCCCTCTACCTGCATCAGTCTGCTTTCCCCAAGCGCGTCGAGACGCGCGCACCCAACCGCGAAACCCAGACACGGGAAAATCAAAAGCAGCGACAGGAAGACCTGTGGTTTTTTCCCAGTAAGCGACAAAGCGGCGATCAGCAGCCCGGAGAGTACGAGTGATATGGCCGCGAGCTTTAAGGAATGAACCAGCAGGCTCATGGCGATTCCCAGCAAAAAACCACAGAGCAGGTAAAGACCGGAAATCCTGAAATATCCGGCTACCTTCCTTAGCGCCTGTGGAACCATGATTTTAGTCAAAAAGGGCTGCAATTATGAATATTTAAGAAACGAGTGGCGAATTATCGCCGTTTATGGTAAAAATATCCTATGTGTCGAGCAACCCCGTATCACCCGTCCGGGGTCGCAGGCAAGCTGTATTGGACTTTCCTGTAAGGAGTTACATGCTGCTCCTTGCTGGGGGGAAGACCGAATTGCAGCTCTGGCGGCGCTCTTCACTTTCTACCAACCGGTGGCGCTGTGCTTACAGCGCCGCCGGATGCATTTTAAGGCCATCCCAGGACGTTTCTGAAACCATCCCGTATACCAGATACCCTGCCGGGGTATATGTCATATATCATTGACATGTCAATCAATCATCTGTTAATGTTCACCAAATTGGTTGTCTACGGATGTCGCAGGCAACAATTTATAGCAATGGCTCAGCAGGTTTAAGAATTCTACAGTTACTGACGACGTTAAAATGTGCCGAACCGATCCGGCTATAGTCGGATCCCGCGGATAGCTGACAACAGTTTTGAGCCTTTTCAGGAGTTACGCGATGCTCCTGCCTTTTCAAAGAGGGGGAGGCGAAAAATGACAGCGCCGCGGTTGTCGGCACCTTCTACCAACCGGCGGCGCTGCCAACACCCGAGAGGCGGCGCCGCAGGTATTTTTTAGCCTCCGATCTGTAGCTTCACTCTCTTTGATGATGCGGGTCGCTAAACCACCACCTGCGCCTTGATCTGCTCGAATTTTGCCGGACCGATACCCGGGACTTCCATCAACTCTTCGATGCTTTTAAATCCTCCATGTGCATCGCGATATTCGATTATCTTCTGTGCTGTCTTGGGTCCGATGCCGTCGAGCTCCTCCAGCTGAGGCTGGCTTGCCGAATTAAGATTTACGGCTTGTTTGGCGGCTCCCGAACTACCCGAAGCGCCGGCGCCGATAACAGCTGCCCCGGATGCGCCGATCTCCGGTACCACAAGCTGCTGTCCGTCAGCGATCTTTGCGGCCAGGTTTACCTGGTTTAAGTCCGCAGTTGGAGTTGCGCCACCTGCCAGCGCCAGCGCGTCGGCGACACGGCTGCCCGGTTCAGCCTCGTAGAGCCCCGGCCGGACTACCGCGCCGATGATGTGCACCTTAAGCCGGGTTGAGGCCGAAGCGCGCTCTTCCTTGATGCCCAATGTTACCGCCGGGACTTCATCCTTGGCCGAAGTGGAAATATGGCCGCGAAGATAATTCGCTCCCACTAGCAGGATCACCAGGCCGACCGCCCCCCAGGCGATCAGCTGCTGACGCGTAAGAGCTGGCATCAAAACCTGCTCCTGTCTTTCATGAACACCTCACCCTTGCGTGCTTGTTTATTGATGCGGCTAACGATCGAAAAAGGGCATGGCAAGCCCTCGCCCGGCTGTTATAAGAATCAGGGAACGCGGATTCCGCGCCATGAGGAGGGAGTGGGAAAACCTGGATGATTGAAATATATATCCGGTGACAACTCAAATCAAGCTTCTTAAAAAATTATCTGCTGATCTATTTCTCAGCGTAAGTTTTGCGTGCCGGGCCCGTTATAGGTGCAAATGACCAGGTGGGTCAGATTAAAACCGGAGGCTGACAATGAGAAAGTTTATAAAAAACTGCACGGTTACAATAGCGGTAGTGGGAATGATGGGCATCATGACAAGTTCTGCCATGGCAGCGGTGCCAGGTAACAGTGCAGCTCATATGCAGGACCAGACGAAGAAAATCCAGATCGGCCCGGTATATCACGAAGACATACATGTTTTTGACGAGGGCCTCTTTCACTGCGTTGTCGGCAGTGAGTGTGACTTCGAAACCGCCGGCGATCCCACCGTGGCGGAAGATTACCCGGTCGAGCCCGACGACCCCTCGGAGGATGACGGCGGCGCGGTGCTCGGTGACCCTCCAGTCAAACCGGAAACCCCGAGTATCATGAAGGTTCCCGATGTCCCTGAGCGTACTACCGTCGACATTCCAGAACAGCCTCCGCTCAGGACTCTGGAAACCACTCCACCTCCAGGAAACTCGAGACTTCCGAACACGGGCAGCAGCCTGGTGCTCCTGGCCGGTATAGGTGCGTTGCTGATGGCGGGCGCATTCGGGATGAAGATGATGGTGGCGCGGGGTCACACTGAAGCTGAATAAATTCAGATGACAAATACTTCTTGCGGATTCTCAGTTAAAAAAGCGCCCTCAAGGGGCGCTTTTTACTTTACGACGAGATTTACCAGCCGGCCTGGCACGACGATCTCCTTGATGACCTGTTTTCCTTCGGTGTGACGCGCGATGCGCTCGCTGGCGCGTGCCACTGCAAGCAGATCGTCTTTACCGGCGGAGGTGGAGACACGCAGGCGATCGCGCACCTTGCCGTTGACCTGAACCACCAGTTCGTAAGTTTCATCCTCAAGATAGCGCTCGTCAGCCTGTGGCCATGGTTCGAGCCAGAGCCGGTGATGGTCCAGCTGTTCCCAAAGTTCCGCGCAGATATGCGGCGCGAAGGGGTCAAGCAGCTTCACAACAGCTTCAGCCATGAAGCGCAGCACGCCTCTCCCCTCCCCCGATTTAAACAGG
>JBAZWE010000014.1:20483-30977 GCA_041660545.1 Thermoleophilia bacterium | reverse complement strand
ATCAACAAAGCTTTCCGCCAGTGTCTGTTCCGGCAGCATGCTGGCGTGATAGCCTCCCCAGACAACCGGAATATCCGGGAAAGCTTCCTTGACCGCCTTTGAAATCACCACCGCGTCCCTGATCTGCAACCCCGTCATTACCGACAGACCCACGAAAAGTGAATCCCGGGCGGCTTTGATGATATCGGGTATATGCGGATGTATCACCCGGCAATCGATCAGACTTACATCGAAACCGGCGTCGATCAACGGCGCCGCGACCGCCTGGAGCGGTAACGGGGCCCAGACATTGCTTTCGCGTCGCAGTCTGGGGAAGACCAGTGTGATGCTGTTTTTTTTATTCATACGATCCGAACTGTCCTCAGTCCCGACAACATAATTTTCCTGGTTCTGCTTACGGTCGTTCCTGGTAAAGGATACACCGTTTCAACCGTTTACATGGACTGTGAGTCTTTCAGTCTTCCGCTCTTTCCCAAGGATTTTGCCAGGCGCCACTCGATCGGGAATTTATAAAAACCGTTATCTACCCGTAGACGGGCGATTCTGGAGATCAGCTTCCTTGAGATACCACGCCCGCTTTCATATTCAGGATATGCCCAATCAAGATACTGAACCCTTTCATTGACGAATTCCAGATAATTATCAGCCAGGGAAAGCGACCTGGAATATTTAAGGTCAAATGAATAATTAGCCCACTTCTCCAGGGTCAGATCCGGGAGATTGTGCATTTCCTTATATTCCATATATGTCTTGCTCCCGGGGAACGGGTGATAGAAAAATCCTGCAATCCTGCTTTCCGGCATGATTTTTTTCAGCTTTGCCATCAGGTCCAGCGTCATCTTTGTATCCTCGATGGTCTCTCCCGGAATGCCAAACATGAAAGTGTAAGCCGGGTCTATATCCAGTTCCTTGAGAATCTTCAGTGAATCGACGATATCTTCAACCTTTATTCTCTTGTCGATTATCTTCAGGACCCGATCCGAACCCGACTCCGCACCGACGCCGATCGCCTTGAAGCCCGATTCTTTTATGACGGCTTTCATGTCGTCGTCCCATTTGACGATTATGTCAGCCCTGGTGGAGGTCACATAATCGAGCTTCATGCCGCTTTCGATCAGTGCCTTGAGTACATTTTTGGCCCATTTTGAGTTCGCAAAGAATATAGTGCCATCGAATTCCACCGTCTCGATGCCGTAATTTTCTACAAAGTATCTGATTTCACGCACGACCCGTTCCGGGTCTTTGGAACTCCAGTGTCTTTTGTAAACGGCGGCGATGGAGCAGAAAGAGCAATTATAGGGACAGCCGATCGAGGATACGTAAAAGAGACGGGCTGGTGTGCCGTCCTTGAATCTTAAGTACTTGGCCACGTCAACCAGCGAATAATCTATATCCGGCAGGTCGTTCGCGGGGATCAGCTCCCGGTCGGGCTCCTCGACAACGCCGCCATCGGCTGTTTTGTACATGAGCCCCTTGATCCCCCGAAGGTCGCGTGTGTCTGTATCCAGCTTTTGCGCCAGTTCCCGGGCCGTTCCTTCACCCTGACCCTTGACGACTATGTCGACGAAGTCCGCCTTTAGGGTATCACCCGGAACCGTAGACGCGTGCCAGCCTCCCCACACGATTGGAACATCCGGAGAGACCTGCCTTGTCAATTTTGAAAATTCGATGGCGCCGTTGATCTCATAACCGGTACATGCTGTTGTTCCGGTAAACAAAACGTCCGCATTCTTCAGGATGTCGGTAACCGTCGCCTGCCAATTCTCATCGAACCTCTGATCGATGATTTTGACATCGTATTTATCCTTAAGGACCGCGGCAACCGACAACAGTCCCAGCGGCAGGTATCTAAACGTTTCCCTGACTCCGTGATAATACTTTTTCCGAAGGGGTTTTTCGTTATTTAACGGCCCCGGCCAGAATTTCGGTTGAAATAGTATTATGGTCTTCATCATTATTGCTTTCCAGTTTTGTAAAAATACTTTTGTAGAATAGTTCGAGCCCCGCAAGGGGCTCGGTAAAAAGAAGAAAGATCTTTAGTTTTTCCTCTGCTTGAAATCTTTCCGTCAGCAAGCCTTCTTCAGGTTTTGTCTAAAACCGCTGTAGCGCTTTTTTCTTTACTCGGGGAAATCTGTCCTTTTGGTACCACCTTGCTTTTCTCGGAAACGGTCATCAAGTCGCCGAATTTACCAGCCGCGAACTTGGCCCGCTGCCCCTTTTGCCACACTCTGAAAACTTTCGGGTGTTTCTCCAGAAACTGCATCATTGGCCACCAGCGCCGGTCTCTCTTGGCAAAGGCCAGGGCCAACTGCCGCATCCTCACAAGATAATCGCTCGTAAATTGCGGCTGCTTGAGCACTGAACCCTTCCATATCTCAGTCAATGGCTCATGGTCCGGATCAAGCCAACCCTCATCTATACAGTAATTATAGAACGGAGTGCCCCTGAATGGATAGAAGATCGTGATCTGAAAAACATCCGGTTGCAGAATGTTGATGAGTTCCAGGGTGTCCTGAATCTTGTCGCGGTCCTCACGGGGGAGCCCTATCATCACAAATGCAAACGTTTTGACGTCATATCGTTTGCAGATTTCAACGGCGTCCACGACTTCCTGCTGCTTTGTCTTGCGGTTGAGCATCTCCCGCCGGTAGTCCTCATTGCCGGACTCCAGCCCGAACGATACGCAATTCGCGCCTGCCTTTGCGAGCAGTTTCATCGTTTCGTCGTCCACCGTCTCCGGGCGGGTGCTGAATGAGAACGGCAGCTTGATATCTTCATAGAGGCGGCAGATATCCTGCACGCGCTGACGGTTCAGAATAAAAGTCTCATCCACAAAACGCACATAATCTATCTTCCTGTCGAGCTGCAGCTTCCTTATCTCGGCTATGACCCGCTCCGGTGACTTCTCCCTGTGATACTTGCCCTTTCCCTGATAGATCTCCTGCATGAGGGGCGTCAGGCAATAAGGGCACGCGTAAGGACAGCCGCGGGACGTCTCCAGGTCTCCAAAGATCATGGCGGTGGGAAAGAAGGTCTGGTGATAATGTTCCTCGAAGTGCCTGTCGTCCCACATGTCCCACTCCGGCATGGCAAGACTATCGAGGTCCTGGATGAGATCGCGCAGGTCGTTTCTGACGACTTCGCCATCCTCATTTTTCAGCCAGACATTAGGCACCTGGCTTATGTCTGCTCCCAGCTCGATGCTTTCGAGCAATTCCAGCAGCGCCTCTTCGCCCTCGCCCCGGATAAGCATATCAACATGGTCGTCCGCAATTACTTCTTCCGAGGCAATCGTCGCATGAGGGCCGCCAACCAGCACGGGAACCTCAACGTCAGCCATCCTTATGATCGATTGCGCGGTGCTCCACTCTGTACTTCTGCATGAGATCCCGATGATATCCGGTTTGAAATCCAACAGTGCCCGGCGATAAGCCTCGGCAATCTCGTGATCCTCAAGAAAGGTGATGTCGAAAAGACGCGAATCGTGTCCTTCGCGTTTGAGGGTGCCTGCCAGAGAACTCAGCCCAACCTGGGGAGATCTGTTGCGCGCAACATTTGGATATATGAAAAGTATTCTCATACCCTAAAAAAAGTATTCGACGCCATTGATGTTAAACCTCGCTTTTTCCATCAATAAAGTCACGATGCCACAGTTCAAAAATTAGCAGCATCCAGACCTGCCAGACACCCTTGCCCGTACGCTCATGACGATCGACCATGTAGCGAACGTATTTCTCATCGAAGTAGCCGCGGCTCATGGCCTCTTCGGAAAAGATTATTCTTTGCGCTTCCCGGTTCAGGTGTCCCTGCAGCCACGGGGTCGCCGGCGGCGCAAAACCGGATTTATCGCGATAGACCGTGTCATCGCGAAGTATCCCTTCCCCCATCTTCTTGAGGATATATTTGGATTCCGTCCCCCTGAGAACGGCATCATCTGAGAGGCTTGCCGCAAACTCGACAAAATTATGATCCAGGTAGGGGGTTCTCGCCTCGATGCCAAAGGCTGCGCACGTCCTGTCGAGTATCCTGAGCATGTTTGGCATCATGTTTTTCATGTCCAGATACATCATCCGGTCTATCGTAGTGTCAGCCGGCGAATTTTTGAATGCTTCAAGATAATGATTCTCGGTATTATACCCACCCATCTCCGAGTGTAACTTGCTGGAGAAAAGCTTTGCTTTCTCGTGCGGAGGAAAAGTGCTGGCGATCCGCAGGGCCCGTTGAGCGGAAGATCTCGGTAATTCATAAAATAAGCCCCTGAGAGGCTGAGGACCGAAGAAATCGAGTGTCTTCTTGATTTCATGCCAGGCGCTGACAGGCCTGACACCCTTTAGGGCACGGGCAAACCGTTCCCTGATATCGGCAAGGATATAACGATTGTAACCGGCCAGCAACTCATTGCTGCCCTGCCCTCCCAATACCACCTTGACAAACTTGCAGGTGAACTCGTTCAGCACATAAAAGGAATGGATTCCCGGGCTCACGGTCGGCTCGTCCACGTGCCAGATAACCTTGAGCATGGTGTCCATAAAGGTGTCCTCGGTGGGGAAGACCTCGATCTCCTCATGCCGTACCCCGGCATGCTCTGCGGCCTGAAGGGCATAGTCGCGTTCGTCATATTCTTTTTCCCTGAAACCGGCCGAAAGAGTTATGATCCTGTCCCTGTCCTGCCGTGCAGCCAGTGACGTGATGAAGCTGGAGTCTATGCCGCCGCTCAGGTGGATTCCCAAGGGAGAGACGTCAGCCGACTCGAGATTGACGGCCTCCTCGAGGATCCCGAGCCCTTTTTCCGCCAGTTCCTTCTCGTTCCATGGGTGATCCGGCTCGAAATTCATGTCCCAGTATCGGGTCAGATGACCACGGCCATCCCTGTTGACGACATATATGCATCCTGGTGGCAGCGCCAGGATATCATTGAACATGGTTTCGCTGTCAAATATATATGAGAGGCCGAAAAAGTCGCTCATTGCCCTGAAGTTCACGCTGCGATCGGACCTGCCGGCCAGGATCGC
This sequence comes from Thermoleophilia bacterium, assembly GCA_041660545.1. Classification (GTDB taxonomy): domain Bacteria; phylum Actinomycetota; class Thermoleophilia; order BMS3ABIN01; family BMS3ABIN01; genus JBAZWE01. The sequence continues at coordinate 25,965 of JBAZWE010000014.1, read as the reverse complement.
CTTGATCTCGGATCCGAAGACCAGGCTGGAGGCGGCATGTGAATAGTAAAGGGGTTTTATGCCGATGCGATCGCGCGCCAGCAAAAGGCGCCGCTCTCGACTGTCCCAGAGCGCCAGTCCGAACATGCCGTTGGTGTCTTCCAGGAAGCGCTCCCCTTTTTCTTCATAGAGGTGAAGCAGAACCTCCACATCACTGCGAGTCTTGAACTGATGCCCCTTGGCCTCCAGGCGCCTGCGGAGTTCAGCATGGTTGTAGATGCGACCGTCGCAGACGATCACGATCGTACCGTCTTCGTTATAGAGAGGCTGGGGAGCCGAAACCGCTGAGGGGATTTCCAGATAACAGTGTGCGAGGCCGACGTTGCCGTCAATGAATCGATCAGACCCGTCAGGGCCCCGGTGAGCGATGGGAGTAATCAGGGAGGTGAGTTCCGCTTCGGAAACTTTCGTGTCTGAAGTCTTGTATATACCGGCTATGCCGCTCATAAAACCCTCAAGCCCCCTGACTCCTTCCGGTATAACGAAACATCAACTGTATTGCATCTTGCCAATAGTTTCCTTTTTACTTAAAAGTTACATAACTGGCATCCAGAGACTCAATCTTCCCTGAAAAAGCATCGAGCAATTGTACAAGAAACTGCGCCGGAGCGCATCCATCCCCTAAACCCGGGCAAATTACCGCCTGTAAATCATAGTTGGTCGGGCTGCTCGTCACTCAGTCTAGCCTATTTCTTCCCGGTCGATGATGCGCGGCGTGGACCCTCTCCATCGATAAAGACCCGGCACCACATCTCAAAGGTAACCAGCGACCAGACTCTCCAGACATCTTTTCCCTTATCCTGGAAGCGCGATACCATTTTCTCCACGTACGGACGTGAGAAGTATCCTCTGGCACTGGCGCGTTCCCCTAGAAGCAGTTCACTTACCTCGCCGCCCAGGGCGCCGGCGAACCAGCTTTCAATAGGGGCGGAGAATCCCTGTTTGCGGCGGGTGATTATACTTTCCGGGACCTTGCCGCGGGCGGCTTCCTTCAAGATCAGCTTTGGTTCGTCGCCGCTTACCTTGGCGCTGGCCGGGATCGAGGCTGCAAGCTCAACGAGCCGGTAATCAAGAAAAGGAACGCGTGACTCGATGGAGTGAGCCATGCTCATGCGGTCCTCGGTCCTCAAGATGCTTGAGAGCATGTTATGAAAATCGTTATAGAGCATGCGATCGATGAGATTGTCCGAGTCACAGGCGGAAAGAGAGTCATGGAATATCTCCATCGGATCGTATCCCGCCATATTCTCCCGGAAATCCTTTGAGAAAAGGCTGGAGATGCGCCGCGGCACGAAACCACTGACGATCTCATAGATACGCCGTTCGTCGGGTGCGTTTATCCTGAGGAGTTCGTTTTTGAGTCCTCCCAGGCCATACCGGCGCCTGTACTCGGAAAGCGCGGCCGACAGACGCAAAAGGCGCCCGCTGCCTAGCGCGCTGGAGATATCCTTCTCCAGAAGCGCCATGCGATAGCGTGGATAACCGCCGAAAAGTTCGTCGCTCCCCTGTCCTCCCAGTACAACTTTGACCGATTCGGCCACCAGCCCGCAGAGAAAGAAGTATGGATAGACTCCCGGACTAAGCGTGGGTTCGTCCATGTGCCAGACGATCTTCCTCAGGTTGTCGAGAAAGTTCTCGGGACCTACTTCCACTTCATGATGATTTGAGCCGATACTGGCAGCGACCTCCCTTGCATAGACCCGCTCATCCACGGCTTCCCTGCCGACAAAACCCGCCGAGAAAGTGTTGAGCTCCTCGATGTAATCATCAGCAATCGCGGAGACGACACTCGAATCCAGTCCACCGCTCAGATATGTGCCTACGGGAACATCGCTGATGAGGTGGCCCTTGACCGCGTCGACAAGGAGGCCGGAAACGGCCGCCGTAAGCTCCTCCCCCGATAGCCTGGTTTTATCGGCATACGAAGGATTCCAGTATCTGTTTACGCGTGGCTTACCTTCCAGGTTCCAAAGCAGGGTATGTGCGGACTCCAGCTCACTGATGCCGTCAAAAGCAGTGCGGCCTTCCTGGATCACGCTGAGTGAAAAGAAGTCGATAACCGACCGGGGATCCGGACTTACCAGGCGTTGCGAAGTCTGCACCAGGGCTTTCGCCTCGGAAGCAAACCGTATCGAGGCCCCGTCGAACATGTAATAAAGTGGCTTTATTCCAGCCCGGTCGCGAGCCATGAAGAGCTGTTTCTTTTTCTCGTCGAAGAGGGCGAAGGCAAACATGCCGTTCAGCCTTAAGACACAATCCGGGCCTTCTTCCTCGTATAGATGAATAATGACCTCGGTATCGCAACGGGTTCGGAAAATGTGACCCTTTGCGATCAGCTCCTCGCGCAGCTCGAGGAAATTGTAGATCTCACCGTTATACACAAGCCAGATATCGCCGGCTTCATTGGACATCGGCTGGTGGCCTTCCGCCAGATCTATGATACTGAGGCGGCGATGAGCGAAAGCATAGAATTCGCCCTGTCGCACGCCGTCTTCATCAGGACCGCGATGACGAATGACCTCGCCCATCTTCTCGGCCAGGACGGCATCAGCTGCGGTTGCACCCGTCTTTTTTACGATGCCCGATATACCGCACATATGATCAACTCCAGAATACAGCCGGCTCCGGCCACGGCATTTCGATTACGTGGGATATTTTAACAGATGCAAGGTTTGTATCCGGCAGACCCGGGCGACGAGAGTCCTTTCTTAGCGGCGCTCAACGAAGCGAAGCATCATGACTATTGCCCCATATACCGCCAGGCCGGCAGTCAGAGAAACGAAAGCCCCGTATCCTGAAACGGCCAGGGCCACGATCGCCATGCATGCTCCCCCCAATACCGGCATTCCGAAAACACGGAGCAGACCATGCCCGGGAGCCAGCACGTGTTTCGTCAGCAGCCAGTGTATCGTGAACTCCCAAAGAAGCGTGGTAACGACCATGGCTACGGCCGCACCTCGGGGGCCGAAGTGAGGAATCAGAGCGAAGTCCAGCGCCACGATCAAGGCGGCATAGATAACCGAGGTATTGGCTCCCGTCTTCTCGCGGTCGCATACGGTCAGGGAATTAAAACCCGTGCTCACCATCATCAGTGGGGGAATCGACCACATCAATATCTGGAGCACGATTATCGAATCGGAGAATGTGTCCGGCATCAGGGTCCCGATTATCGGTCTTGCAAGCACCGTCATCGTGAATGCAATCGCGACTCCGGCAACCCCCATTTCGCGGTACCAGTAGAGGCTGGCGATCTCCCCCTCTTTGGGATCGTTCCTGTAACGGGATATGAGCCTGGGCAACAGCGTCCTGTTGATCACGATGGGCAACCACATGAAGAATGAGAAGAACGAGTATGCGGCGCCATAGATGCCCACATCCAGATCTCCCCTCACTATCCCGAGGATGATCGTATCGGCGCGGAAATAGACTAAAGACGCGATACCCGTAACGGCGAAAGGCAGGGTTCCGCGAGCCACATGTTTGACTTCACCCCAGGTAAAACTGAATGAGAAGCCGGTTATCTTCGTCGCAGCATAGACCATTCTGAGCAGGCTCTCGATTGCGATGCTGCCTACAAAGGCCCACATTACCGCGACCACCGAATGACCCAGACTCAGAACCACAAAACCCGCCGCGATGTATATCGCGCGCCCGATGACCGTCAGCAGCGCTGATGCGGGAAAACGGCTGGTGGCGGTAAAGATGGTCTCGGTTGTATATGTAAAGGCGGAGAGGATGACTGCCACCAGGCCCAATAATAAAACCTGCAGTTTGGGTGATTCGGGCGCGATTAAGAGGATAAAGGCGGCCCCCAGGCCGGCCAGCAGAAGCGACGTGGCCAGCTGCATGACAAGAATGATGCCCGCGAACCTGGCGTGGTTCTTTTCCTCCCTGACCATCACCCTGGTCCCGTAACGCGAAAGGCCGAAATCACCAAGGGAAGAGACCATCTCAACGCTAGCCAGGACAAAGGCGAAGACACCGAACATCGACGGACCAAGGGTGGCGGCCACGTAGATGAGGAAAGGCACCGACGCCAGGCGCACGAACAGCTTCGCCAGCAGAAGGTACCCGGAGTGTTTCAGGACTTCGAATCGATTGGCCAATGGAGCTTTAGCGTAACCTGTTTGGAAACCTGTGGCAACTTTAAGACGTATGGCCCCTTCTGCATGTTTTTCAAAGCGGGGCCCGGGGGAATACTATTTATAGTTACGGGATATGTGGGGAAAAGCTCCCTGCCATACCTGGAGGGATACCGAAGGGGGCAAATTTTTTGCATTCAACGGATTGCAGGGGTGCCTTATGAAACAAAATGAATTCAGTGAACTCGAGAGCGCGCTCAGGAAAGAGGCGCTTGCCGTTAGTGACGAGGGCAGGACCTGGACCGCGTCAGAGGTTTCGCGGCGGCTTACCGAGATCGCCGATGCTCTAAAGAACGCCGGTCACACAAATAAGAGCGTCATCAATGCTTCCATGGGGAAGAGGTCAGGCTGGAAAGTCGATATCTAGCAGACCTGCGCGCTACGGCGCCTTACCGGCCCAAGACGCCTGTTTCCTTGCAGCCGGCCCTACTGTAAAGGTGGCGGTCCGGCGAACCAGTATATGGCGCCGCCGTCATCGGAACAGTCGGCATACGTGATCGTATAGAACCTGCCGACACCGGCGGGCACCAGATAAACAAGGCTGTAATCAAACGCCGCGCCGGGAGCTATGTTTCCCATATCCACAGGTATCGGACCCATGACGAGAACACCGGAAGTCGCCGTTCCCATCGAAACCTGGGCCTTGTTGCATGAGCCTGCCCCAGGATTGGTCATGCGATAATCAACGGTAAGTTCATGCCGCAGGTATGCTGCATAACTTGGCCAGTATATCCGTACCGTTGAGAGCTGCAACGATGGTGACGTTACTGTAAACGACCATGTCTGGGCTGCGATTTCTCCCTGGTTGTCGGCAACCGTGACGCGGACTGTATGGGTGCCGTTTGCCAGCCTGGCCACCGTGGCGGAGTCCAGGGTCGCGCCGATATGGGTCATCGTCGCGATGGGTGTCATTTCCACGTCGTCTAAGTACATATGCGCCGAGGCTGCAACGACGCCCCTGCCGTTATCAGCAAAATCAGCCGATATCGACGGCCATCCATTGTTTACCAGTTCTCCAGGCGCGGGCTTTAAGTTCGCGATGATCGGACCCGTTGAGGCAACCGTGAAACTCCAGTCACTTGTGGCGATATTTCCGGCGCTGTCGCTCACCTGCACGGACAACTGATGAATACCGTTGGAAAGATTGCTTACCGGACACGAAACCGCTGCAGAGCTTGCGGTGCAACCGGCTACCGGATTCCCGTCCAGCGCGACTCTCACCGATCCGGCATCTATACCGCTGCTCGGCGCGATGTCGGAGAAATCGGCGCCTATGACCGTCGCGGCCGTCGCCAGCGATC
>JBAZWE010000014.1:0-20469 GCA_041660545.1 Thermoleophilia bacterium | reverse complement strand
TATGTTATCGACGATCGCAAAGGAGCCGGAAACCGTCGATGAATTTCCAAGTTTGTCAGTTGCGCTTATGCTAATCGAATGTGGTCCCAGATTCAGTCCGCTGGCCGTACAGGAAACCGGGTCTGTTCCAAGTGAGCAACCGGCCGGCGCCGCTCCGTCGAGATAGGCATGGACTGAGGACGGTTCCACGCCGATGCCGGCGTCGCTCAATGCCGCTGAAAAGGCAACAGAATCAGTACCGGCTACCGTGGATATGTTCAGGGGACCCAGGATCGGACCGGTAGAATCCACGTCGAAGCCAGTCAGCCACTCGACGGCCGGATTCCCCATAAGATCGTTGAGATTGACGGTAAACGCATGATGGCCGTCGCCGATGCCGGACACGGGGCAACTAACCGAAGTGGTTCCCGCAGTGCATCCCGCTACCGGACTGCCATCGAGGACGACGGATACCGTTGCGGTGTCGACACCCCTGCCACTGTCAGCGTACGTCGCGGTGAGTGTTGCCGGAGCAGCCGCCAGCCAGCCGCTTGGGGCGGTGGATGTGAGCCCGGGCTCTGTTGTGTCAACTGAAAATGAAGCCTGCGCAGTAGCCGCGGAGTTGTTGGCAAGATCATTCAGATTAAACGATGCGACATGCGGTCCATCCGCAAGCCCGGAAACGGGACAATCAACCCCGGTCTCGCTTACCGTACAACCGGCCACCGGCACGGAGTCCAGCTTTACTTTCACTGAAGCAGTATCAATGCCCTTGCCTGTATCCGAGTACGTGGCAGTTAACACCGTTGAACCATCATTCCATCCGCCGGGTCCAGGAGAGGCAATCACGGGGGGTATGACGTCATCGGTCTCGTATATATCCCAATTCAACGCGCGCTTGTCCATCCAGGCAACCGATGTCCCGCTTACTACCGGCACTTTCTGAGATGCGCTGTTGAGAGTAACAGCAGTCTCGATGCCTGTAGTCAGGTTCTTCGTAACTATTTCCTCATTGCCGCTACGCCAGTCCTTCCAGGCCAACAGGTCACCGCTGACATTCGGCCAGGACTGTTCAGAATTGTTGTTGGTGACTCTTGACTCGATGCCCGTCGAGAGATCTTTCATGTAAACGTCCCAGTTTCCGTTACGAGTATCCTGCCAGAATACCCTGTGGCCGGAGACTACCGGGTTGTACTGGTCGGCAAGGTCTGTGCAGACAGGCTGGTCCGTGCCGGTGGTAAGGTCTCTCATGTAGATATCCGGATTCTTGACCCATCCCGACGTGTCTGTAAATGCGTTGCGCCAGTCTTCCCAGACGACGATGTTGCCATCGATATCCGGATTCTTCTTGTCTTTCTTATAGTCCGGGGCGCCGGTTAGGCTGGATCCCAAGCTGATCGCCTCATCCGATGGCTGGGTAAGGTCACGCATGTAGATGTCACCGTACTGGCCGCTTACTCCAGCAGGGTTTAAGTTACGATAGTCGATCCATACGACCCTGTTACCGCTGATCGCCGGAGACACCTGCTGACCCGTACCGTTCGACGCGTTCTGCTCGCTGCCGTTTGAGAGGTCATGCACTACTATTTTGCCGGTGTCCCAGTTTCTCCATACGACCTGGTTGCCGCTTATATCAGGGTCGAGCGCATCCGGATTGGTGGTCAGCCTGGTTTCAGTTCCGGTGCTCATATCGCGGGCGAAGATATCAGCCTTGACGCAATCTCGCGCCGAGGGACAGCCGGTGGCGTTCGTGGGCTGAGGAGTGAAATTACGGAAGTCCTGCCAGACGATGACGGAGCCGCTGATGGAAGGGTTGACTTGGTCCATGGCATTTGAGACAACCGGGCCCTGCAGGGGAAGCGCGAGGGCCGTGCAGACGATGACCATTCCGAGAACAAGCCCGAGGCCTATCATCAAGAATTTTCTCGCCACTAAACCCACCTCACCCATGTCGCCGCGGATTCACACATTTCGCGGACGACGAAATTCAACCTGCGACCCTGGCAACTGAAGACAGAAAGGCCCCGGGAAGCCTTCGGCTATTAGGCTCACCCCGGAGCTGCCTTGCTTCATTTAGAAGCAAAATAGTCTACAAACCTTTAACGCACATTCATTCTACAGCGCACCGTTAAAATAGCATGATGCAATTTAAACATTTATCTGGTTAATAATGACTAATTAATCGGAAGATACCGCGCCGCGCACGCCGCGCAGGAGCCACCAGTCGATAGGAAGCCCCCAGTAATGGTGCCGGCAACGCGCCGAGCTTAGAGAGCTTGCAAGCGAAACATAGGCACGACGCGCAGGACTTTTTGCGGCACGCCGCCTGACCCACTCAGAAGGATAACCATAGACCATGTAGAACTCGCGCTGTTTCATCCTGTTCTGGAAATCGTCGCTCATCCAGGGAAGCTGCCCGCTCACGGTTGTAAACCGGGCCCACTCTTCGAGAGAGCCGGGACTCTGAAGCCCGAGCTCGACCGCACGGTCATAAAGGGCGTTACCCGGCGTGGGCGCGTAAAAATGGAGTTGTGAATTATACTCACCGACGATCTTTGATACATCCTCCATGACGCTCCAGGTCTCTTCGACTTCGCTTTCGGTCTCCCCCGGGAAACCCACGATGAAGCTGTAGGAGATCTTGATGCCGTGTCTGCTGGCGACCCGCGCCGCCTCGAGAATGTCCTCGGGCTCGATATCCTTCTGCATGGTCTCCAGTTGTGTCTCGGAGCCGCTCTCAGCTCCGACAAGGAATGCCCAGAGTCCGCTGCGTTTGAGTACATCGAAAGTCTCTTCAGAAAATTTTCCCAGCTGCGGCGCGCGGGCATTGGCCGCCCAGCCGAATTTCATGTCACGCTCCACCATCTTCTCGGATATCTCCCTGGCGCGGCGCTCGTTGACAAAATAAGTGGAATCGAAGTACATGATGCCGTTGACACCAAGGAAGCTCTGCAGGAATTCAAGATCGGAGAGCACTCTGTCGGGTGTGTAAGCTTTCCAGCGACGTCCGTAGACCAGCGGCTCGGCGCAGAACTGACAACGTGCGGGGCAGCCCTGGCTGGAGACGTAATTGATCACGCGTGTGCCCACGTGCATGCTGTTTAAGTATTGCTGGGGATTGTCCAGCTTCTCGTATGGCAGCCTTGGAAAATTATTGATGTCCTCCACGGGCCGCGAAGGAGTCGATACCGTCTCACCATCACGCGTGAAAGTCAGTCCATGGATGTCGGTGAAATCCTCACCCTGGCTGAGACGGCCGGCGAGTTCAAGCAGGGTCAGCTCCCCCTGTCCTCTCACAACTGCGTCCACATACCGGTTCTGGCTTGTCTGCTCCGGAAGGATGGAGGGATGATACCCGCCCCAGATGATGGGAAGCTTCAGGCCGGCGTCACGGACGGCTTTCGCTGCTTCCAGTGCGAAATGGATCTGAGGTCCGGTCATGCAGCTGATCCCCAGCAGCAGCGCGTCCCGGGACTCCTCTACCAGCAGCCTCATCCAGTCGGGTTCTACGTTGGCGTCGATCAGCTTGACGTCATATCCTTCAGCGAACAGGGGCGCCGAAGCCGCGAGAATGGGGAGTGGAGCCCATGTCCAGGGATGATAGATCTTCTGATAGTGGTTCCTGGGGTAAAGAAGAACTACTTTTTTCAACGATTTATTTTTCACCAGTTCATTATAAGGCGAAATACGTCTACACCATAATTGTGTTTAGATTTAAGCCTCGTGACCGGAGCCGTGCCCTTCCCTGTTTAACTGAAACCAAGAACCGCGCCGGTAACATGACCCAGCTGTTGCTCCGTAATCTCGGGAAATATCGGCAATGACAGAATCTCCCCTGCTATCCTCTCGGTCACCGGCAGGGTTATATTCATTTCTTCAGCGTATGCCGGCTGCAGATGCACCGGAACAGGGTAGTGCACAAGCGTTCGCACACCCTGTGATGCCAGATATTTCTGAAGTTCGTCACGCCGCAAGGAGCGCACGACATAAAGGTGATAGACGTGCCGCGCCCGTTCGAGTTCGACTGGCAGTGTAATGCCCGGCGCACCTGCAAGCGCATCACGATAATAATCCGCCGCCCTGCGACGGCTCTGCGTCCAGTCGTCGAGAGCCCTCAGCTTGACCCTCAATATCGCAGCCTGGATCTCGTCAAGACGGCTGACGTCACCTCTGTAGATGTTGTGGTAACGCTGCTCTCCCTGACCACAGTTGGCCAGCGAGCGTATTTTCGCGGCCAGATCTTGATCATTGGTCGCCACGGCGCCGCCATCGCCACAGGCGCCAAGGTTTTTTGTTGGATAGAAACTGAAACAGCCGGCGATTCCGATCGTACCGACGGTCTTTCCCCCATATGCCGCGCCATGCGCCTGGGCACAATCCTCGATCACCGGCAGGCCATGTGCATCGGCGAATTCCATGATGGGGTCCATGTCAGCGGGGTGACCATAGAGGTGCACCGGCAGGATCGCGCGCGTCCGGGCTGTCAGGGCAGCCTTAAGAGCTGCCGCGTCCATGCAATAACTTTCTGGTTCAATGTCAACAAGAACAGGCGTGGCTCCAACCTTGGAGATCGCCAGGGCGGTGTTGACGGCCGTGTGAGAAACCGTGATGACCTCGTCGCCTGGTCCAATGTCCAGCGCCTTGAGCGTAAGGTAGATGGCGTCTGTACCGGAACCCGTCGATGCGACTTCGGATACGCCCAGCCAGGCCGCGAATTCATCTTCAAAGGCGGCGCTGTTCTCTCCCAGCACACAGGCGCCGCTGGAAAGCACCCGCGCCACGGCGCCATCGATCTCATCCTTGAGACCGCGGTAACCCGCCGCGAGATCGACATAAGGTACATCCATGTCTAGATGAACTCCAGGTGCTTGTTGTTCTCCACGATCCAGGAGCGGGCAAGTGCGGCCGCCTCGTGAAACGGACAGTCGAACACGGCGCATTCTTTCGGTTTCGTGGAACGGAACGCCTTGAAATGGCGCTCACTGTACCAGATCTCGGGGAAGCTCTTTTTGTAGATATTGCCGATCTTGTGCGTGTCCTTGCGGTGGTGGAAAAAAGCGCAGAGGTACATATCACCCTTGGCATCGATCACCGGATGTATCGGATTGAGAAAACATCGTCCTATCACTTTCGTTTTTTCAAGACTGCCGAAGACCTGGAAATTCTTGCCGGAAAGCTGGCGGGCCTTTTCGGCTTCCTCCTCAGCCTGCTTTAATGTCTCTCCCTCGGGGGTGAACTTGCTGGCCCTAAGCGCCTTGAACTGCAGATAATCAAGACCGATCTCCTTCGCCAGCTCCGCCGCCCGGGAAAGCTCCATCCAGTTCTTCGTCGACACGAGGTACTTGGCGCCGATGGTCGCGGTGCCGAAACGTGCTTCTTTGCTGCCGCGCGCAGACGGGCTCCCGTCTGCGTCTTTTGATTTTCCGCTTCCGTTCTTCGCCTTGAGTCTGACCAGGGCTTCCAGATTCGCGGTAAGCCTTCCGAAATCATCGCGGCCGTGTATCTTTTTGTATGTAGCGGCTTTGCCGGCATCGAATGCTATACGCAGGAAAAGCACGTTCTCAACCAGAAACTCCGAGAGTTCCTCGGTAAGCAGCGTGCCGTTGGTGAACATTCCCACTTTCAGCCCATGGGCGCGCATATATGCAATAGCAGGAATTATCTGCGGGTACATCAGCGGTTCGCCCCCACCGGAAAGCTCCACGCCCTCGACACCCAGTTCGGCGAAGTCCGTCACAACTTCTTTTAAGATATCAAAATCGAGGAACTGGTCCTCATCCTTGTGCATATAACGGGAGTGACAACCAGCACAGGCATGGTTACAGACATTTGAGAGGAAGAACTCCATCGTTCGCGGAACCGGCATATTTCCCGCCAGGATCTGCTGGACCTCCCTGTAGCAGGAGAGTATCTTCATGGCCCCTATGGGAACCTTGTCTATGCTGACATCCATCTCGAATTTCCTTTTTAGCTCTGACGTCCCGGCGGAATATGATATTTCAGGAGTTCAGATTTTTTAAACATAGCGATCACAATCAATTATATAAAGTTAATCTCAGCATGAATATGTTTCTGAAGCAAGGATCATCTACCTTCGGCATTTGAGCTCTATTATGGAGCAGCACCTGGATCTTCGCCTGAAACAACCCTTCGTCGTTCATATCCGTCCGTGAAAACCGTTGGTCCATAAACGTCCCTGCAGACCCGCGTTTTCCCCAAGCTGGATCATGAGTCCGCACCCGGCAGACCACGCGGTCGTCATCCATGCCGCCGCCCGCGGCCTGACCCGCAGAGGCGCCGCTTTACCCTGAGTGTCCCGGCCAGCATCTTTACGCTCTCGCTCCAGACCTCGGTCTCACCGCTGGTGGTGTCGTGAAACCAGGGCAAGCCTATCTCCACCACTTTAAAACCGGCGTAGTTTGCCTGGGCGATGAACTCGACCAACAGCTCGAAACCATCGGCCTTTAAATCGAGAGCCGGCAGGATCTTTTTGTAGAAACCCATGAACCCTGTCTGCGTATCAACGATCTCAAGGTTGAAAAGCGCCCGGGTGAGCATCGTGTAGCCCCTGCTGAATACACGCCTTTTGAGCGGATAATCGGCCTTGATGCCTACATAGCGGGAACCAACCGCGAGGTCCGCGGTTTTCAAGGCTTCCAGGAAGGACGGTACGGCGACTTCGACCGGCATCGCCAGGTCGGCGTCCATCTGGATGATGATCCCGCCGCGGGCCGCTGCGTACAACTCTCGGTAAGTGAAACCCGCGCCCCTGTTCGGAAAGTGGCTGGTCAGTCTTACCGAAGGGTCTTGTGCGGCAATGCCCTCGAGCAACTCCAGGGTGTGGTCGCTGCTGCCGTCATTGCCAAAAATTATCTCGTAGGAGGCTCCCTGTGCATCGCAGGTGTCTTTCACCCTGCGGTAACTCGCATCGATTATGGCCTCTTCGTTATAACAGGGGATGGCCACGGAAAACAGCGGCGTCGGTTCACCTGTGGGGCCGGCGCCTTCTGTTTTTTTTGCCGCCGGGCTCACAACAGATCCCTGCGGTGTGGATCCCGTTTCGAAGCCACGGCATATCGCAGAAAATCCCGTGATGCCCTGTAACTCTCTGACGGGTATCGCACGAAGTTGCCCAGCTTGCCGAGGATGAATGAGGGCGTAAGATAGTAACGGCGATAAAACTCCGCCTCGCGCTCAGTACCCGCCTGATCCTTGAATTCACAGCTGTAAGGAAGCAGCGTAAAGTCGATATTGTCTTTCTCTGATTCGTAAAGCTCTGTATTGGGATATGGCACCAGCGTCGATACCGCGATATATCCAAGCTTGAGCTCACGGGCGAGCTTCAAGCTCTGCTCGAAATCATCCCTGGTTTCAACCGGTGAACCGACGATGAACCAGCCCACCATCTCCAGACCGCTGTTCCTGGCTTCCCTTAGATTGTTCATGACCTTTTCAAGTTGGTAACCACGTTTCAGATAATCCAGGACTTTCTGTGAACCGCTCTCGATGCCAACATAGATGCGATGACAGCCGGCCTCTCGAAGCGCCACGGCGATCTCGGCATTAATCGTGTTCGGCCTTGTAAGGCAGCTGAAGCTGATGCCATCCAGCTGCTTGAGACCGTCACAGATATCGAGCACGCGCCGCTTCGAGGCCGTGAAAGTATCGTCCATGAAACGGAAGTACTTGATGCCGTGGTTTTCAACGGCACTCGTGACCTCACTAACCACATGCTCCGCCGACGCCATGACAAACTTCCGCCCGTATGTGCGAACGCAATATGAACAGGTAAAGGGACAGCCACGCGATGAGAGAAAGGTCGTGTAAGGGTGTCCGAAGAACGGTTCACCGTAAAGAGAATGATCGATGGCCGACTGGTCCGCGTATGGAAGGTCGTCCAGAGAATCGATACGCTGATAATCGGCGGGAACAAATTCGCCGTCCTCCCCCATCACCGAGACACCCTCGCCGGCCACGGCGCCGCCGCCGGCCAGCCGCTCGAGCAGCCCACGGAACGAGTTGTCAGGCTCGCCCACCAGAACGTAGTCCGAACCGGTGGCCGCGATTGTCTCCTGGCCGTAATTGCTGGGAAGGTGCCCGAAAGATCCGACCATGGCATCGGGCAAAGATTTTTTCAGACGGCCGAGGAACTCAACATCATTATCGAAATATTCAATCGCCATGATGGAGAGGACGACATCCGGGTCGTAATCGCGCGCGACAGCGATGGCCGCCTCTGGCGTCAGACGCTCGGCGATGCAGTCGACCAGACGCACCTGGCAACCGTCCACCAGCTTCGCCTGCGCCGATAGATACATAAGCTCCAGGGGCGGAAAGAGAAAATTCGGCGCATTGTAGGAACAGACATAACGCCGGATAATCTGCGACCGGTAAGGAGGGTTAATTAGAAGAACTTTCAAATTTGAGCCACTTTTTTCGCACCTGGACATGGGTATCTTTATGCTAGTATAGCAAGTAATCGAGACATTCCGGGAGCCACTCCGGACACACTTTTCTCGCTCACTATGATCCTTATTATCATCGCAATCACGCTGCTGGCCAACCTGGCTGACTATCTGCTGAAACGCGGCGCAATCGACGCCGGCACCTCACTTGCCGACCCGCTGTCGATTTTTCTGACGCCATGGATATGGATGGGAGCACTGCTTGGCATCATCGCCATGGCCACGTGGGTCTATGTATTGGGACGGCATCAGATCAGTCATGCATACCCTGTTTTCGTGGGCTTGGGTTTTGTGAACATCACGATTATTTCCTGGCTTTTTCTCAAAGAGGATATCGGTCCGCAACGCCTTGTGGGAACGCTCCTGATCCTGGCTGGAATCGTCATCGTTCACCTGCAGTCCCGATCGGAAACGTTGAAACCCAAGCAGTATACAGATACGGATACGGATGGTGGCGACTGACATGGATGCCATCCAGATCATACTTGTCCTGCTGACCTCAGTCAGCGCCTCCCTCGGCAACACGCTGCTCAAGGTGGGTTCATCAGCCGGCGGTGAAGGCGAACTCCTGGTGATACAACACCTGCCGCGGACCTTGCTGAAGCCGGCCATCCTCGGCGGTGCGGTGATCTATGCGATCTCGCAGATCCTCTGGATCACCCTCCTGAGAAAAATGGATCTCTCGCAGGCTTACCCGCTCCAGATCGGACTCAACTTCATATTCATCATGCTTATCGCACGCCTCTATTTTAATGAGCCGGTCTCACGGGGAAAGTTGCTGGGTATCGCCCTCATATTCGCCGGCATCATCGCCATCGCGACGGCAACAGCTTCCTGAACCCGGCAATCAGGATCACGGGGATGATGCCTGTTGCCGGCATCACATGGTACAAGGAAATTTCTGATTTATCGCTCGAACTCGAAAATCAGCGTCTCTTCAGGAGTACCCGCACGTATTGTATGCACGAGTTTCCACTCACGATGGCTATTTTCATCCGCCAGTAGCTGCCCGGCCAGTTCGGGACGGTCCGCGAGCAGCCCCTGGCGTGTGACAACCATATAATCGATATCCTTGTAACGCGCGTATTCGTTTATGCGATCGTAGTCAGCATACGGAAGGAAGACCGGCGCACCACCGGCGTAGTAAGCAGATGGCGACTCCCTGTTCATGATGTGCTTGTCCTCTCCGGCATATCCCTTGAGCCATTCCCCTGCTTCACGCAACTCCGGATGATAGCCCCGCTTGGCTACCGTAACAGCTGAAAAAACAAGCGCCGGCAGCAGCACGGTGGCTGCCAGAAACACCATGAGAGGACGCCGCCATCTTTCGGCTGTGCCGGCGCTGAAATTCAATGTGAGCGTCTCCCTGCCCCACTCCTCAAGCCGTTGCCAGCCCTCGGCCACCCAGATTAGGGCGATGGCCACGAAGGGAATGAAAAACCTTGGCGTCGCATACATGAACAGTATCAGCACCAGGGGAGTCATCATCAGAGCCATGTACCCCACCCGTGCGGCCCGGCGCCGGTTCCACCCCCGGAAAAAGAGACCCAGACCCAGTAGCGGCAATAACCACAGGGGGATAATATCCGGAAGCGCCTTGGAGTAAAGATAAAACGCCTGCTGAACGAAGACCCTGGCAGCCGCCTTTGGTTGTTTTAAAAGAAAACCGGCCAGATCGGTGCTATTTCCCAGCGTAAGTAACTTTACCTCGTGATTGTCATCGGTGAGCTGGAGAACATCTTTTTCCCAATCCGGCGACTCCAGCCTCAGGTTCTTCGATGATGTGTATACGTTGGAGTCGACATACTTGCCGGAATAGGTCCAGCGGCCCAGCTCGTGATGCAGAAAGATAATGTAAGGCGCCGCGATCACCATGAACACAATGAGAAAAACGGCTGTCGCGCGCGCCAGACGACGCCATTTACGGCGTCGCAGCGCCACCGCCACGGCAAGCGCCACGATGGCAACGATATAAAAAACCGCGCCTGGATTTGTCAGGTAAGCAAAACCCAGCGAGACACCGGTGTAAACGCCACATTTAAAACGCTGCTGGTTGAGCAGGTTCCATCCGAAAAAAATCGCCATCAGCAGGAAAAATACATAGACACTCTCGTTGTAGAGGGTAGATCCCAGATCGACCGCCAGCGGTAAAACCGCCAGCAGTGCCGCGGCAAGAAGGCCAA
Source organism: Thermoleophilia bacterium (assembly GCA_041660545.1). Taxonomy (GTDB): domain Bacteria; phylum Actinomycetota; class Thermoleophilia; order BMS3ABIN01; family BMS3ABIN01; genus JBAZWE01. The sequence goes on along the minus strand of JBAZWE010000014.1, from coordinate 9,842 downwards.
CGCGAGCGCCCGACATCTCCCGTCCAAGGAGATAAACGGGTATCAGTATCAGGCTGCCGAATACGATTGAGACCGCATATCCCGCAACAACGTAATCTCCCACCACGGTCCCCAGAGCAGCGATGATGATCGGGTAAAGCGGCGAGAAGTAAGTGCTTGTCTGCCCGGTAATATCCAGCAGACCCTTCCCGTTGGCCAGATTCTCGGCAATACTGGCGTAAGCGGTCTCATCCAGCATTATCAGCGGTCGAGCCAGCGCGGCCAGAATCCGGATAACAAGCGCGGCCAGAATCAGCAGTAGTAGTATCCTGCCATGGGTCAAAAGTCTTTTGTTGTTGTCAGGTTTCTTATTCAAATTAATGTTTTATCCCCGGTGAAACCGGACTGGAATTCTCCTTGAAATAATGAGGCCGTCATCCCGCTTCCCTGATCCTGAAAATCAGGACCTCGCGACTGGCGCCGGGCCGGATGCTGTCAACCAGTTCCCACTCAGGATGAGCCGCGAGATCGTCATCGAGCAAACGCTCAAGACCGGGACGGTAATCCTTCAGAGCCTGGGTGCCCACGATCAGATATTCAACATTCTTCTTCCTGGCATAATCAGTGGTCGCCGCATAGTCGGCATACGGCAGTATCACAGCGTCGCCTCCGGCGTAATAAGCCGAGGAATACTCACGGTTCATGATTCGCGTACCCTCGCCGCCATTCTCCTTCAACCACAGCCCCGCCTCCTTGTACTCGACGGGATAGCTCTGCTTGAGTGTTGTAACCATGGCAAATGCAAGCACGGGCAGAAGTACAATCGCACCGGTGAGCCAGGGGGCTCGCCGGAGCCACTTTTGTGCGGCGTCGCCGGTAAAACTCGCCATGGCGGTTTCGCGCCCCCAACTTTCGAACATGAGCCAGCCTTGCGCGGCAAGCATCATGGCAAAAGGCACAAATGGCATGAAAAACCTTGGATGGGCGTACATTGCCAGCACCAGTACGATGGGCAACGACATGACGAGCAAGTATCCCAGCGCCGCCACCCGGCGGCGGCTCCAGCCCTGTGCAAATAGTCCGAGTCCTGCCAGGGGCAGCAGCCAGAGCGGAAATACCTGAGAAAGCACATTGGCATGAAATGCATAAACCTGCTTTACAAAGATCTTTGCCGCCGGGGCAGGATGGCTTATCAGGAATGTAGCCGGGTTCTCTCCCTGTGCTTCCAGCTTAAAGGCCAGCGGTTCGCCATCGTCCTGCAATGCCAGTAATTCCTTCTCCCAACTCCCGATGTCATCACGGCGCAGGTTGTGAGTAGCCGTGTAGATGTTGCCCCCGGTGGACTTGCCGCTGAATGTCCACTTTCCCAGTTCCCCGTGAAGAAAGACAACATAAGGCAATGCGCAAACTGAAAACAGAGCCAGGAAGACCAGCATTGCTTTTCCCATCTTGGCGTGAAAGCCGCGGCGAGCCGCGATGATAGCCATGATGACAAGCAATACCAGCAAATAGAATACAGCTGACGGGTTTGCCAGATACGCCAGCCCGATAGACAATCCCGCAACAGCAGCACTGCGCATACTTTTTTGCCTGAGCGTCAGCCACCCGGCATAAAGGCCCATATACAGGAAGAAAATATAAAGGCTCTCATTGTAGATATATTCGGTTGTGCCAACAAAAAACGGCTCCACCGCCATGAGCGCCGCGGCCATGAGACCGGTGCGCTGGCCAAAGAGTTCCTTTCCCATGAGATATACCGGAATCAGCAACAAGCAGCCGAAGACGGTGACAACGACGTAGCCCGACAGCACATAATCACGCAGGAGCGCCGCCACGCCGGTTATGAAAATGGGTAGTAGCGGTGAGAAGTGGGTAGCGGTCAACCCGCTGATATCAAAAGGCGCGTTGCCTGAGGCCAGGTTTTCCGCCATGCGCAGGTATGCTGTTTCATCAAACTGCACCATCTGGCGGGTGAGCGTGGCCAGTACACGCACCAGCAGGGCTCCCAGCAGGATCAGCGCGAGGAACTTACGGGAACGCCCCGATGAAGTCCCGTTTCCGGATCCGCCAATACCATTTTCTGCCTGTTTGATCGCAGTCCCCCCCGTCGGTGCGAAGCCTGGATTTTTATTGTCCATCTTTTTTACAAAAGAGGTAGACTGCCGGGCTTGTGCCGAGCCTGGCCATGACTCTTCCGAAGCGCATGCTTAAAAACTGTAGAGGTTTTGGCAGATTCATGACAATCGTGGAACGTTGTGAACGGGTAATCGCGTTGCGCAACCGCAATATCATCCACGTGGCGCTTTGGAAGATCGTGGTTACGGGAGAATAGACTTTACCGCAAACGGTAAAACCTGTCTCTTTCAGGAGCCTGGTAAGCGTTTTTTCACTGAAGCTGTACAAGTGTCTGGGCGTATCGTAACCAAGCCAGTATCTGCCCAGTAATGCAGCTTCGTAATTGCGATTAAAACAGTACAGGATCAGTTTACCGTCATCCTTGAGTATACGGTTCACTTCCTCAAGCAGCCTTTTCGGATCAGGCGTATGCTCCAGCACACCCATGATGGTGACTACATCGACGGATTTTGCCTCATGACGGGCCTGCTTAAGATCACCATACTGAATATCGATCTGATGCTTTTTCCGAAAAAACTCAACCAGCGAAGCGTCAACCTCGTTGCCTCCGACATCCCAGCCTAAGTCCCGCATCATCGGAAGGAACTGGCTGTTCCCGGTTCCAACATCATGGATGACGCCGGGTTTCATTTTTTTCAGTTCTTCTATTACCGGTAAATAATGGGAAGACTCCTGCGATGGCTTATCACTCTTGAACGTATACTCATCATCGTAAAACTTGCCCTTTGTATCTTCAGTGGGACGCGGATCCATGTATACGAGCCCGCAATCCCTGCATCGTTTGACGGTAAAGCGCCCCCCGTAGTTGTGAAACTTGTCGCGCGCGGAAAAAAGTTTTTCCGCGTTATCACCGTCACAAATGGCGCATTTCGCTTTCTCGAATTTAATATTGTCTACATCCAGCAACGGCTTATATGCTCCCAGCGGCATCAAAAAGTTCTGTTTGAAATTCCCGGTAATATTTTTCCATACCAAGCTAATGCATGTAATGACCTGCTGTACTTTATTACGGTTGAAAAACTTCCGGCTCATATTATCAGGGAATCATAAGGCCCGCGTTCTTCATCCGGACGCGAGGACTGAAGTCTTTTTATCTATCTGCCGGTAGCGCCGTAAAAGCAGAACACATGTTACCGCAACCACATAAATCAGCATGGCATAGTCACTGACAATAAAATTGTATGGAATCCAGAATACAGTCCCAAAATAAATTCCGGCTACAAAAAGAACTGCGAGTGGGCTTTTCAGCAGCGATACAAGTGAATCCGAGCTTATTATTATAAGCGCCAGGGGGATGAGCCACATAACGTTATTATAAGTGTAAAGTCTTGCAGGGAGCAGATATGAACTCAACAGCACCAGGGTAGAGCCAGCCAGGAACATCGTGGGTATGGAATCCCCTGCTTTTCTGATCCTGAAGAGAAAAATAACCGCCGCTGCAATTATCAGGAACATGACGATAAGCAACGGTCCTGAAGAGACATTGAATCCCACCTGCTGCAGTAATGCCTGAAACGAGGTGTCTGATGTGGGTGTATTTGCCCTCCAGGTCAGATTGCCCATTCCTTCGATGACCGGATGTTCGTACGGAGCATAATCAAATCTTACAATGCCAAGGAATACGTCAGACCATGCCTGCGCAGCTCTTACATATGAGTCCCAGTAAATTATGTTTCCCGTAACGAGCGTAACCAGAAATGTTACAACGGCGCCCACTACGCTCCCGACCAGTATTTTCCACTTGCCGTAAACCAGCATCGGAATGAGCATTAACGCGCCCGGTGGCCGAAAAGCGGCAAATACACCCAGGAAAAAACCACCCGCCATCAAGCCAAAACTCGTCTTTTTTTCGCACAACCAGAAAGCAACAGCAATCATGAAAGCGTAGAGGACATATATTTGTCCCCGCTCCACGTGCAGGCGCCAGAAATAGCTGCCAGAGATTATCAGCAAACCCAGTATCCAGATTGCTATTTTCGCGTCACGCGATGATGCAGCCCGGGCCATTATACAGGTCGTCGCAATCAACATAGCCCATTGGAGGACGAACCATCCATATCGCTGCAGCTTGTAAGAAATAAAGGCTACCGGTTGATGCAATAAGAGTGCTGCCGGTGTCACAGTCGTCGAAGTTGCGGGACTGCCCGTTCCCGTATTTGGATCGAGGAGAAGCTCGGAACGATCGGGAGTCCATTCATAGAAATAGGGGTCGAGACCCTCACGTATCAGCCGAGCGCCTACTACCCTGTTTCTAAGATCAACACCCCCAAACTGCCTGGTATCCCTAAAGTCAACAAGAAATCCCAGAATAGCTATCGCGACCGAGAATACCAGCAGCATTGTCAGAATTATACTCAGATTTTTTTCTTGAGATTCCACGCGGATTTCGCCGTCTTCACTCATGCGGGACTGCTACACCCAGCTCAAGAAGTCCCTGAACATACGGGCAAAATTGATCACGTCGCGTCCGGAGTGAATTTTCCTGATGACATTCGAGATCAGATAAGGCTGCCGGTAGAACTCGCGATAGGCGCGTTCCCTTGCCTCCATCACCTGACTGGACGCTAACTCGGGCGTGGTCAGAACCGAAAAGTTCTGCTCAAAGTAGCGCCAGTCATCATTATCGATCCAGTCATATTCGACGCAGCGCTCGTATAGCTTCGAGCCAGGAAAGGCAACCGCACAGTAAAACTGAACGTAGTCAAGCCTCAGGAATTTGGCAAAGTCTATCGTCTGCCGCATGGTCGCCTCTGTCTCCCCGGGGAAACCAAGGACGCAGTGACCGGTAACCTCGAGCCCCGTCTCATGCGACATGCGCACCGCCTGCACCGCCTGGGTGAGAGTGGTACCTTTGCGCACCTGGTCCAGCACACCCTGGTTGCCGCTCTCGATACCGAAACCGATCATCCAGCAGCCTGCCTTTTTGATCGTCCTCAATAGCTCTGGTGAAACGGTATCGACCCGGCTGTTGCATACCCAGCTGATATCCAGCCCGCGATTCATTATTTCCTGGGCGATCTCGATCGTGTATGACTGGTCGTTGGTAAAAGACTCCGTCCAGAAAAGGAATTCGCGGATATCGTATTCCCTGACCGCCAACTCGATCTCATCGACTACCCTCTGTGGTGATCGCTTCCTTAGCGCCGCCCCGTAGTAGGCCTTGTTGGCGCAAAAAGTGCAGCCATAAGGGCATCCACGCGCGGTGGGCACAAGTAGAAATCTCTCGCCGCTGAAGGGCATGCGATAGAGGCCTGTATCGATAAGATCCCAGGCGGGAAAAGGGAGCTCATCGAGATCCGAGATAAAGGGACGCTTTTCGTTATGGACAACGGAACCGTCGGCGTTTCTGTACGACAGGCCTTCGATTCCATCCAGGCCGGTGCCGGAGGCAAGCGCTGTCGCGGCATCGCGGATCGTGAATTCAGGTTCACCGCGGACGACCATGTCGAGATCTTCCTCCATCTTGAAACATTCATCGGGAAGGGCGCTGGGGTGGATTCCGAAGGCCAGCGTATGCACGCCCGGAACCGCCTTTTTAGCCAGCGAGGCGACGCCAAGGTCGCTGTCGATAGAGGGAGTTCCCGTGTTGATGACGACCAGCGAGGGATGAAACGAAGCTATGATACTGGCCAGGCCGGCCCAGTCGATGTCCTCGACGCTGCAGTCGGCTATCATGACCTGTATGCCCTGCTCGCGCAGGACGGCCGCAGATACAGCAAGAGAAACGGGCGCCCATACAGAAGTCCAGGCCCCGGTCCGCTGCATACAGCGGCCCTCCCGGACGATGTTGACGCCCTCGACGGGCGGCGGATTTAAAAGTAAGACCCTCACGTGGAATAAAGTTACTTGACCAGGTTCTTCATCAGGCACCATGCGAATCGCGGCGCCACTTTCCAGACGGCTATCTGCGACGTACCCGCCTGCCGGCGATACTCATGCGAAGAGACCTCGGTTACCCTGTAGTCGTTCCTCAAACATTGCATGATCATCTCCTGCTCGATCGTGAAGATGTTCTCCGTCATCGTGATGCCTCTCGCCGCCTTCGTCGAGATGGCGCGAAAACCATTCTGACTGTCGGTAAGCCGCACGCCCCATCGATAATTTATCGCCAGAGTGATCATATGACTGCCGGTGCTGCGTATGAATTTGCTAACGTCCCCACCCAGTTCGTCACTGCCCCCGGTCCAGCGCGAACCGATGACCAGGTCGGCCTTGCCGATGATAATCGGCGCGGCCAGAGCAGGGATATCATTAGGATCGTGGGAACCGTCTGCATCGATGAAGACGATGACATCGCCGGTGGCAACCTCAATCGCCTTCCTGATACCGTCACCCTTGCCCCTGCCGGCGTCCCTGTGGACCGTGACACCCAGAGATTCAGCTATTTCCCTCGTACGGTCCGTGGAATTTCCGTCTATCAGCAATACCTCGCCACAGATCGGCAATACCGAGCGAATTACATTACTGACCGTCGCTTCCTCATTGCGGGCAATGACGGCAACGGTTACTTTTTCCCTGGAAGAGTTCAAATCTGCCCTTATGCTATTTCGGGCGAACTGACAAAATCTACCAACCCGCCGATAAAAGTATCTCGCTTCTCACCCTTGAGCACCTCGGATGTCTTCATAAGGATGGGGCTATCGGTCACCATGAGGGACATCGTAGTCCTGATGCCCATGAAACTTCCCAGCGCGAAAAGGCTGGAGGCTTCCAGTTCCACTCCCAGGAAGCCATCCCGGTTCCATGATTCAAGCAGCTCCTCAGTCTCACGAAACGCCGCGCCCGTCGTTACAATCGGGCCTGCGTGAACCGTCATGCCACGGCGGCCCATAAACCGGGCGAGCGCACCTGTAAGCTCCGCGTCGGCGGGGATCCGATCTCCATATTCAAACCCGTAGTGCATCGAAAGACAGTCGCCTGCCTGCGCTGATTCCGGAACGATGATGTCGCCGCATTCGATTTCCGTCTGCAAGGCGCCGCACGTACCGATGCCGATCACGGTATCGATCCTGGTAAACGCCAGGCTCCTCATGATGCCCTCGAGAACGACTGTCCCGGGCGGCACCCTCATGTACCCGACTTCGCGTCCGCCAAGGTAGCCGGAGTAAAGCGCCCCGAAATGCTCATGACGCTCCAGTAAAGGACTAATAAAGTCCTCACCGAAAGCTAGCAGGAGCAGGCGCGGTGTATAGTCGTGTGGGTCAGTTCCCTGAAATACCCAACGCTCGGCCATAAAACGGACAAATTTTTCTTCCCAGGTGGTCATAAATGAGGCGGCTTTCATTAACTTAAGATGGTCGATACTATAACAGAAAATGCCTTCCCAGACAGTCGATAAATCGTCCGGTTCAAGCCGGGTTCCCTTAAACGCCGCCCTCCTGAGTTCCTCACAGTTCGTGAGGGCTGCGATCGGCTTCGTCTTCTTCCTCTTCCTGGCGCGCCGCCTGGGTCCTGAAGACTTCGGCCGGTACATGTTCGCTTTCGCCCTTTCTGAGATCTTTTCAATACTGGGTGATGTAGGGCTGCATGAATACACCATCCGCGAGATCGCCCGCAAGCCCGAGCAGCTGCGAGAGCGGCTCGCCGGCATCCTGGGCTTGAAGACCCTGCTTTCATGCTCTTCAGCGATCATCATGATCGCCATCGTGCCGCTGATGGGAAAAGACAGGCCCACATCGATGGCGGTGGTCGCGTTTGCGCTGGCCCAGATCGGCTATTCCTGGTTTTATACCTCCACCATAGCCTTCTCGGTAAAACAGGACCTGCACATCCAGGCCTTCCTCTGGCTGTTTGAAAAAGTGCTGTTCGCCACTGGCGGTGTGATTGCGCTGCTTATCTGGCACGACTTTGTGCTTGTCGCCCTGAGTAACACGGTAGTGCAGTTCACCGGCGGGGTTCTTGCGGTCTGGATCGTGTGGAGGAAATACGGCCCGTTCATTTTAAGAATCGATCGTGGTTTGTGGCCGGGATACCTGAAAGCGGCCCTGCCCTTCGGCATGATCGTCGCATTCTATCTCGTGTACTTCAGGGTGGATAGCGTCATGATCTCTTTTTTCCGCGGCGAGACGGCCAACGTCGAGGTCGGCCAGTACGCCTCGGCCTACAACCTGATCTCGGCGCTGCTCTTCATCCCCGCCGGCCTGGTGGCGGCGCTCTTCCCCAAGCTGGCCGGGCAGTTCCGCAAACCGACCGACAACCTCGACGGCCCCTTCCAGAAAGCCTGCCGCTGGCTGCTCGTCATCTCGATGCCGATGGCCGTGGGCGGCTGGCTGCTTTCTGAAAAGGTCATCCTCTTCTTCCTCAAGGATCAGTATCTGCCGGCGACGACGGCACTGGCGATTCTCTCGTGGGTGCTGCCGGTCTGGTTCGTCACCTTCCTGCAGGGAAACATCCTGACCGTCGTCGAGCGCCAGAAGGCCGTTGCGGGGGTCGGCTTCATCAACATGGTGGTCAACGTGGGACTCAACCTGGTCTTCATCCCGCCCTACGGCTTTACCGCCGCGGCGGTCACGACGCTGATCACCGAGGTCTTGGGGCTTGTCATGATGTTCTATCTGCTGCGCAACAATATCTCGCTGCTCAGGACGCTGAAGACGGCGCTGATCCTGGCTCTGCTCTCGGCGGTCACCGGCGTGCTCGTCTGGCTGCTGCGCGACCGCATCCATGTGCTCGCGGTGATCGCGATTGCCATCGTGGTTTACACGGCCGCCGTGCTGGCCTTAAGGATTATCCCGATGTCGGAGATCGCCACGATTTTCCGCCGGGGGAAAGTCGTTGAAGAAGACGTTGAAGAGATCGACCTGCCGTCGTCGGGGCCGTAAGAAGAACGCCCGGGAGATATACTTCACCGGATGAGGCATGGCACCGCGCTTAATCCTTAACATTGGGTGGCGCGCCGAATCATGCAACGCGTCCACCTGGTTGTCGACTGGTGAAGCGGCCCTCCTGACCGGTCGCGCTCTACCCCCCGCGCCAGAATAAAGACCGTCGAGCCCCAGTCCAGCGGCAGCAGCGGGTTCACCGCACGAGCCGCCACGCCAAAGGCGAAACTCGCCGCCCGGTCCAGCTGCTTGTTGCGTTCACAGGCGCCGCCGAACGCCGCGAATGTTTTTAACAGGCGGGAAGAAGATGCGTATTCCGGCCCCAAACGCTTAGCATATTCCTCGGGAGGAAAGATGCCGGCGCGGAAGAAACTCCATGCCCGGGGTACTTCAAATCCCGCACGCTGGAAACGCGCCGAGATTTCAGAGGGCAGTTCGAGGCCGTAATGACCATCGAGATCGATGAAATATTTCTTAAACAGCTCCGGGTCGCGCTGCACGAGTTTATAGAATGGCGCCGTGCAATGCGCCTCTATAATGTGCAGCATCCAGCCACCAGGTTTCAAGATCCGCTTCCACTCAGCCAGCACCGGCCCCTTTTCCTCGAAGGGGATATGGCCAAAAACATCCCAGCTGGAGATGACGTCGAAAGAGTCGTCAGCAAAAGGCAGCGAGCGGGCATCGGCGGTTGCAACCGCCTGGTATATTTCGCTGGCGGCCTTCAGACCCGTGAAGGAAAGATCGATGCCGACCGTCTGAAAAGGCGTAAGGATTTCATTTCCGCCGCCGCAACCCACATCGAGGATGCGTGTCTTGGGACCGAAGCGCTCCAGAAACCTGCGGGTGAACTGATGTTTTACAGTGGTGGAAGAAAAACGGTCATAGAAAGCCTTGACAGCGCGCTTT
>JBAZWE010000013.1:25781-35038 GCA_041660545.1 Thermoleophilia bacterium | reverse complement strand
TATCTCACCGTGGTTCTGGCTCTGGCGCAGTCCGTCGGTTATACAATGCTCTTCAAGCAGAGCAACGCGCTGCCTGAGAATTTCGGTCTCCTCAATTTCTACGAGATCGTCATTACGCTCACCGCGGGCACGACGCTGCTGATGTTCATAGGTGAGCTGATCACGCAGAGAGGGATCGGCAATGGCATCTCGCTTCTCATCTTTGCCAGCATTGTTTCCGGTCTGATTCCCGGAATCGGCAAGATGAGGGAAATGAGCCTGTTCACCATCATCTTGTTCCTGGCGATAGGCATCGTCGTCATCGCGGGAATCGTTCTGGTACAGGAGGGGCAGAGGCGAATACCCATCCAGTATGCCAAACGCCAGATAGGCCGGCGCATGACGACGGGAGGCAGCACCTATCTGCCGCTTTCCATCAACATGGCGGGAGTCATACCTGTAATTTTTGCTTCATCGGTGCTGATGGTGCCGCCGACGGTAGCCCAGTTTTTTCCCGGTGAGTTCATGCAGAATGTGGCTAACGGCTGGTTGAGGCCTACAGGACCGATATTCCTGATCCTCGAGGCGGTCTTCATTATAGGCTTTACTTATTTTTATACCGCGGTGCAGTTCGATCCGGTGGAGCGCGCCAACGATCTAAAGAAATACGGTGGTTTCATTCCGGGCATACGTCCAGGCAAGCCCACGGCGCATTATCTCGACCGTGTGCTGACCAGGCTGACTTTGCCGGGCGCAATCTTTCTGGCCGCGATAGCCGTGTTGCCGACTATTCTGATCTCGACGATGAACACGCCTTTTTACTTCGGCGGTACTTCGATCCTGATCGTGGTCGGTGTGGCGCTGCAAACCATGAAGCAGATGGAATCACAGCTGCTCATGAGGCATTACGAAGGTTTTCTCAAGTAGGAAGCGTGTTTGCTTGATAATTTGCAAGACTCCAGCCCAAATAGAAAAGATCGGCCGGGCGGGAGAGATAGTGGCCGGTTGCCTGGAGTTGCTCAAGGGCGAGTGCCGGCCGGGTGTTACCACCGCCGGGCTTGACGCCGGTGCGGAGAGGTTTATCAGGGAGCATGGCGGTATTCCCACGTTTAAAGGGTATCGCGGCTTCCCGGGAACGATATGCGCCTCTCCGAACCAGATGGTGGTGCATGGCATCCCAGGGCAGTATGTTGTGTCCGAAGGTGACATCATCAGTCTGGATGTGGGTGTCACGCTGGACGGATGGGTGGCGGATGCAGCCATTACCGTCGAGGTGGGAGACGCCGGCAAGCAGGCGAAGCGGCTGATGGAGGTCACAGAGGCCTCGCTCATGCGCGGTATCGCCAAATGCAGGCCGGGTAACCATCTGGGAGATATCTCCCATGCGGTACAGGAGCTGGTCGAGGAGAATGGGTTTTCCGTGGTTCGAACCCTGGTGGGTCATGGGGTCGGGCGCGAGATGCACGAGGAGCCCCAGATTCCGAACTTCGGTACGCCGGGAGAAGGGACCAAGCTGGCTGAAGGCATGGTGTTCGCGATAGAGCCGATGGTGAACATCGGGACGCACAAGGTTGTTGTGGCCAAGGATCGATGGGCCATATCGACGGCGGACGGCAGCCTGTCGGCTCACTTTGAGCATACAGTGGCAATTACGAAGCAGGGCCCGAAAATTTTGACCGTAAGTGCAGCCAAGGATCAGACGGGTTTGGACGCAGCCTCTTTGCTGTGGTAATATACCCGTTTGGCCGGACGGAGATTATGACACAAAAAGAAGAAGCCATAGAGCTGGAAGGTGAAGTCGTAGAAGCTTTGCCAAACACCATGTTCAAGGTGAAGCTTGATAACGACCATGAAGTGCTGGCGCATATTTCCGGCAAGATGAGGATGCACTATATCCGCATCCTTCCCGGGGACAGGGTAAAGGTGGAGCTTTCACCTTATGACCTGACCAGGGGAAGAATCACGTACAGGTTTAAATAGTCCGTAAACAGGACTTTTAGGGAAAGAGAATCATGAAAGTCAGATCATCTGTAAAACCGATGTGTGAGAAGTGCAAGCTGGTGAGGCGGGGCGGCAAGCTGCTGGTTATTTGTCCCAATCCCAGGCACAAACAGCGCCAGGGGTAGCAGTCCCAGGGCAGCCGCGATTTCGGTGACCACCGACAGGCTGCTGACTAATTGGAGGTTTTTGGTTTGGCACGTATCGCCGGAGTAAACATTCCCCGCGAGAAGCGGGTAGAGATTGGACTCACTTATGTCTACGGAGTGGGGCGGTCGACGTCGGGCAAGATCCTCGACGAGCTTGAGATAAGCCGTGACACGTATGTGCGGGACCTGACCGACAATGAGATCACGAAGCTCAGGGACTATCTCGACAGCAACCTGGTAGTCGAGGGTGACCTGCGGCGCGAACGGTCACAGAATATCAAGCGGCTGATGGAGATCGGCTGCTACCGCGGCCTGCGCCATCGGCGGGGTCTCCCGGTGCGCGGACAGCGTACGAAGACCAACGCCCGCGGCCGCAAGGGACCGAAACGCACCGTCGGCGTCAAACGCAAGAAATAGAAGGGGTCAATAGATGGCTGCACCAAAAACAAAAGCTCGTACGCGCCGCAAGGTAAAAAAGAATATTCCCGTGGGCCAGGCCCACATCAAGACATCGTTCAATAACACCATCGTTACCCTGACGGACAAGGAAGGTAACGTGATCGCCTGGGAGAGCGCCGGTTCCGCCGGTTTCAAGGGTTCTCGCAAGAGCACGCCCTTTGCCGCCCAGGTCACAGCCGACGCCTGCGCCAAGAAGGGCATGGAGCACGGCCTGAAGAAAGTTGACTGCTATGTCAAGGGCCCCGGCTCCGGACGCGAGACGGCCATCCGTTCGCTCCAGGCCGCGGGTATAGAAGTAATGAGCGTCAAAGACGTGACGCCGGTTCCCCATAATGGTTGCCGGCAGCGTAAAAGAAGAAGAGTCTGAGAGGAATTCGACTTTGGCAAAAGACACATCACCAGCATGCAAACAGTGCCGCCGCGAGGGTTTAAAGCTTTACCTCAAGGGGGAACGTTGCCTCACGGACCGTTGTTCCATCGACCGTCGCTCCTACGGGCCCGGCGAGCATGGACGCCGCCGTATCAAGCAGACCGAATATCTGACGCAGCTTCGCGAGAAGCAGAAGGCGCGCCGTTATTATGGTTTGCTGGAGAAGCAGTTCAGGAACTATTACAAGAGCGCTAACCGCCAGACCGGCATAACGGGTGAGAATCTGCTCCGTCTGCTGGAAACGCGACTGGACAATGTGGTTTATCGACTGGGTTTCGCGGTTTCCAGGCGTCAGTCCAGGCAACTGGTAATGCACGGCCACTTTATGGTGAATGGCCACAGGGTGGATATTCCATCCTATAAGGTACGCCCGGACGACGTGGTCGCGGTAATGGCCAATTCGTCGGCGCGTGAGGCCATCAGGGAGGCGACCGATCTGACAGCGTCAGTATCGCCGTGGTTGCAGGCCGACCACGACGCCCTGACCGGCAAGATTTTAAAGTACCCGGAGCGGGAAGAGATAGACGTTCCGGTGCAGGAACAATTAATAGTGGAGTTGTATTCCAAGTGACGCTGGTTGCGAAGGTGGCATCATGAGCTTGATGGCTCTGGCCAAACCTTCAGGCACAGGATCACAATTTATGGATATGGAGGACGAATTGCTCACATTGCAGCAGCCCAAGATCACCCACGAGCAGGTCAAGGACGAAAAGGGAGTCTTCGTGGTCGAACCCCTGGACAGGGGTTTTGGACACACGTTCGGCAACTCGCTCCGGCGGGTGCTGCTTTCATCCCTTGAAGGCGCCGCTGTCAGTCTTATCAAGATTGAGGGCGTTTCTCACGAGTTCTCCACGATCACCGGTGTGAAAGAGGATGTTACCGACATTGTGCTGAACGTCAAGAAAATCGCCTGCCGTCTCCATGGTGAAGTCGGCGAGATAGAGGTAGGCCTGGTGAAATCCGGTCCCGGTGAAGTGACCGCCGGAGACATCGAGTGCCCCGCGGAACTGGAGATAATCAATCCGGACCTGCACATCTGTAACCTCGGCAAGAAAGCCAAGCTGGAAATGACACTGACCGTACGTCGCGGCCGCGGTTATTCATCCGCGGACAGTAACAAACAGGTCGGCGCGGCGATCGGTATCATTCCCATCGACTCGAATTTTTCACCGGTTACAAGAGTCTCTTATGAAGTCGACCGGGCCCGCGTCGGACAGCGCACTGATTTTGACAAGCTGACGCTGGAGATAACAACCGATGGCAGTATGACTCCGGACGCAGCTCTGCGGGAAGCGGCCGGCATCCTGACGTCTTCCCTGGAGATCTTTACCGGTCCCCATGAAGCCAGCACCACCCCCGAGGAGGACGCCGAGGCATTGCTGGAAATGCCGGCAGAGGCCAAGGGCGGGGATGACGAGATCCTCATCGAGGAGCTGGAGATAGGCGTAAGGTCATATAACTGCCTCAAGCGGGAAGGCATCCAGACGGTTGCCGACCTGGTCAAGCGCAGTGAAGCCGAGCTGATGAATATACCGAATTTCGGCAAAAAGAGCATTGATGAAGTCAAGGAGAATCTCGCCAAGCTGGGCCTCGCGCTCAGGAGCTAGCAGGATTTACAGGAGAGCAAGACAATGAGACACGCAAAACAGGGAAGAAAACTGGGACTCACTTCCGCGCATCGCAAGGCGATGCTCGGTAACATGGTATGTTCGCTTTTCGAGCATGGCCGTATCAGGACGACGGTGACCAGGGCCAAGGAAGCCAAACCGCTGGCCGAGAAGATGATAACCCTCGGCAAACGCGGGGATCGGGCGGCGCGCCGTCAGGCCATCGGCCGCTTACGCAGCAAAGACGCGGTTCATACGCTGTTTACAGACCTGGCCCCACGCTTCGCCGAACGGCCGGGTGGATATACACGCATCACCCGCATCGGACCTCGTAATGGTGACGCGGCCGAGATGGTGTTCCTGGAGCTGGTTGAATAGAAGCAGGTTTTTTCGAAGCGATGATTTGATAGATATCGGCGCCCTTTGGGGCGCCTTTTTTTGTGAGTGGGGAAGATGATTTCATAATCCCGGCCGGTTTGTGCTCAGGTATGGAAAATCAGGTTCCATAAATAACTTCTCCCGGCTTGATAGAATCTCTTTTTAAGACTGATTCCACCATTTCGAACAGAGCTGGAAAATATGATTGAACCGATAATCTCACTCGATAACGTAACCTACCGATATCCGCATGCGCCTGAGGCGGCGGCGCTCGAGGGAATCAGCCTGTCGATCAGGCTGGGGGAGTTCATCGGCCTGGTGGGCGCCAACGGTTCAGGCAAATCGACGCTGGCGCGACTGCTCAATGCGTTGATAATTCCCGACAGTGGCGAGGTGCTGGTCGATGGCCTAAAGACGGATGAGCGCGCCAACGTCAACGCGATCCGGGAGACCGTCGGCATGGTCTTTCAGAATCCGGACAGTCAGATCGTGGCCACCAGCGTTGAAGACGATATCGCTTTCGGTCTGGAGAACCTGGGCCTGCCACCTGACGAGATCGATCGCCGTGTCGCTGAGTCTGCCGTCCGGTTCAGGATCGAGAAGCTGCTGGCGATGGAGCCCCACTGGCTCTCCGGCGGGCAGAAGCAGCGCACGGTGCTGGCGGGCGTTGTGGCGCTTAAGCCGAAGGTGCTGGTCTTCGACGAGCCCACGTCAATGCTCGATCCTCTTTCCCAGCAGGAGTTTCACGGCCTGGTTGGAGAGCTCTGGCGCGCGGGCACCACCATCGTCATGATCACACATATCATGGAAGAACTTGTCCAGGCATCACGGGTGATAGCATTGGCGGCGGGCAAGGTCGAATTCGACGGAACTCCCCGAGACCTTTTTTCCAGCCCCGGGCTTATGAACAAAGCAGGCCTCCTGCCACCTCTGGCTGTGCGGCTTAACACGTCACTGGCCGCGCGCGGGCTGAATCTGCCGATCCCACTTTCACTGGCTGAGCTTGTGGAAAGCATATGCGCATAGAGGCTAATAAGGTGAGCCTGTTCTACCAGGAGGGAACGTCTTTTGAATCAAAGGCTGTCTCGGACGTAAGTCTGGCGATAGAAGCCGGGGAACGGATAGGAATCGCCGGGCCTGTGGGTTCGGGAAAGTCGACATTGCTCGCCCTGCTTGCTGGAATAATGGCCCCGACCTCCGGTGACGTCACTCACGATGGAAAAAGCCTGGGCCGCAGGATGCCTCCAAAACCCGGAAGTGTCGGTTTCGCCTTTCAGTCTCCCGAGAACTGTCTCTTTGAAAAAACCGTCTTTGACGATGTCGCCTTTGCGCCCCGGGCATTGGAACTGAAGGACGAAGAGGTCCGCAGTCTCGCAAATGGAGCGCTGGCGGTTGTCGGCCTCGACGCGGAACGGTTCGGCGCAAGGAGCCCTTTTTCCTTAAGCCTCGGCGAGCAGCGCCGCGTGGCTCTGGCGGGGTTGCTGGCCATGCGGCCCCCGGTTCTTCTCCTGGATGAACCGACCGCCCATCTCGATCCCATATCCCGTCACGACATCATCGAGCGCTTGATCAGACTCAACGATGACACGGGGGCTACCGTGATAATGGTCGGCCACGACATGGAGGAGATGGCCCGTTTCTCAAAAAGGCTGGTTATCATGGACGGCGGCAGCATTGTAGCCGACGATGAAGCCGGCCGGTTGCTGACGAACCGCAAGTTGCTCGAGCGGCACAGCCTCATGTTGCCCGGGACGGTAGAGGTGTGCCGTCTTCTGGGTGAAGCGACCGGCGGCAGTGTCACGCCGCTCCTCGATGAGTCCGCGCTTGTTGAGCTGCTGCTAAAGATGGCCGGTGGCGCGGAAGGTGACTCATGCAGCTGACCAGCCTCACCATCGGCCAGTTTTATCCGGGAACCTCGCTTTTGCACCGGGTCGATCCACGGACGAAGATCATCTCTTCCTTTGCTTTTGTCATCGTGCTTTTTCTTGCGCGTGGGTTTGTGCCGCTGGCTCTGCTTGGAGCCATCCTGCTGGCCGGTATCACATTCTCGGGGATACCGCTCATCTGGTTATGGCGCGGTCTGCGCCCGATGCTCATCCTCCTGCTGATCACATTCTTTTTCCAGTTGCTGTTTGTGGGCGGCGAAGAGGTCGCTCATCTGGGGCCGATCGTTTTTTATCGCGAAGGCCTGGAGCGGGGCGCTTTTCTTGTGATACGGCTGGTGTTGCTGGTGCTGTCGGGCTCCCTCCTTACCTTTACCACACCCCCTGTCCTGCTCACCGATGCTTTCGGCCGCCTGATATCGCCACTGGAAAAGATCAAGATTCCTTCTTATGAACTGGCGCTCATGATGACTATCGCGCTCCGTTTCATCCCTACGTTGTTGATGGAGCTGGATCGAATCATCAAGGCACAGAGGGCACGGGGCGCCGGTATCGGCACCGGCGGGCCGATCAGGCGGGCTCGCGCCGTGATGCCGGTGCTGATACCCCTTTTTGTGATGAGTTTTCGCCATGCGGACGAACTGGCCCTGGCGATGGAGTCGCGTTGTTATCGTGGCGGTAGAGGCAGGACGATGCGTCGTAAGCTGAAGTATGGCTGGCGTGACGCCGCTTTCATGGCTGTCGTGGCGGTTGTGCTTTTCTTAAGCCTGTTGATTGGCATATAACTGGATGCCACGGCATAAATTAACTAGGGTATCCCAATGAATACGATTCGCCTCGATATCGAATACGAAGGCACCGGGTTCGCCGGCTGGGCGAAGCAGCCCGGGCTGGCGAGCATCGAGGGTTCGCTCGAACAGGTTCTGGAACAGATCCTGCAGGAAAAAGTGTCCCTCTCCGTCGCCGGGCGCACCGACGCCGGCGTCCACGCCCGCGGGCAGGTGGCCAGCTTTCAGACATCGAGCCGGCCCGATCCCGGCAGGCTGCGCCGTTCGGCAAACCAGTTGTTGCCCCCGGCGATCGCGATCATGTCCGCGATGCATACCCCCACGGATTTCGACGCACGCCGCGCCGCTCTGTCGAGGACTTATTCATACTCGGTTCTCAACCGCGAATACCCGTCACCATTCCGTGGCCGCTATGTCTACCATTACAGGGGGCGGCTTGACCGCGAGCTTCTGCAACGTGCAGGCGAGCTGATACTGGGCCGGCATGATTTCACGGCATTTACGCCCACCGTGACGGAACACAGTTATTTCGAGCGCGAGATAACACGGGCGGAATGGGTATCGATCGATGCAAGCACGGGAAGCGAAGGTCTGCTCGAATTCTGGATAACCTCATCCGGATTCCTGCGCAATATGGTGAGGGTCCTGGTGGGAACCATGCTCGAGATCGCCCGTGGCCGGCGTCCCCTGGACGATCTTGGCATCCTGCTTGCGGGCGCATCGCGTCCGTCCGCGGGCCAGACCGCTCCCTCGAAGGGTCTGTGTCTGGAATCGGTAAAGTACCCTGACTCTCTGGAACCGGCATAAGAATCCAGTCCGCCGGCATGTATGTTTATTAATCGGCCGAGCAAGGTATCAATCCGGAAAGGGCTTGAGCTGGTCGTTTATATGAAATATAGTTATCCCGGTTGATGAAGGACAACAAGGGAGACTGAAGAAAAAAAGGGCAGGCATCGTCACGGTAAAGTGAGGTTTTGGGATGGAAAGACTTGCACATGTTGGTTCTTTCTTTATCGTTGCCGCGTGGTTGGTGTTGAGCTGGGCGCTACTGGGCCTGGTTCTGCTTTGGGCTCTTTCCTGACTCGTGCTGCATGCCAATCAGGAGGCAAAAAATGGGGGATATGTCCCACGCTGCCCTTAAAGGACTTATAGCAGGCCTGTTCGCAGGCCTGTTTCTTTTTGCCGTGGGGTGCGGTGACACGGCCGGTACTGGCAGTACCAGGCCGGAGGCGGAAAACGCAACTACCACAAGTGTGGCACCTGCCACAAAGAGTATCGATCCGAACGAGCATCTCTCGCTCAACGCCGAGTCCCCCAAAAAACCGGTGCGGCTTGTATTCATCCATCATTCCGTGGGCGAGGACTGGCTCGATGACGGCAAGGGCGGCCTTGGGAAGATCCTGCGGGACAACAACTATTTCGTAAGCGACACCAATTACGGCTGGGGTCCACTTGATATGGATGCAGGATCGGAGAACATCGGAGATCATACGGATATCGGCAATTGGTACAGCTGGTTTGCCGGCACCAACAGCTCAACATATCTGAACGCTCTTTTCGCGGAAAAAAATCAGAACACAGCAACC
>JBAZWE010000013.1:0-25771 GCA_041660545.1 Thermoleophilia bacterium | reverse complement strand
GGTCTTGATCCGGGAGGGGAGAACGAGGTCGTGATTTTCAAGTCCTGCTTCCCGAATTCGGGCCTGGGCGGGAGCCCTGATGAAGCCGCGACCGTGGGCGCAAACCCCTTGAGGGGCGAGGGAAGCGGCTCGGAGGCGTTTACGGTCGGCAACGCCAAGGGTATTTACAACGACCTTCTTTCAAGCTTCTCGGGACGTCAGGACAAGCTATTCATCGTTATCAGTGCCCCACCTCTGAAAGAGGCTGACACGACCCCCATCCAGGCGGCCAACGCGCGGGCGTTCAATCGATGGCTCGTCAACGACTGGCTGGCCTCTTATCAATACCGCAACGTGGCTGTATTCGATTTCTACGACGTGCTTACATCCAGTAGTGGCGGACCGGATATGAACGACCTGGGCCGAACAGGTGGCAACCATCACCGCTATAACGCCGGTGATGACGCTATCGAGTACACTACCAGCCAGGGAAGTGACTTCTCAGCTTATGCGAGTGAGGATAGCCACCCGACCGCGGCCGGCCTCGAAAAGGCGGCGAATGAGTTCGTGCCGCTGCTCAATATCGAATATCATGCCTGGAAGGGAGAATAAGGCACGAGTGAGCTTCAGACGCACGATCAGCGGACGGAAAGTGCGCCAGGTACTGATAGCGACGGTATATATCTCGTTGCTGGCCGTACTCTATTTTATCCAGCCTGCCTGCAGTCCGATCCGCAAGTCCGGCCTGCCGATCGACAGGCCGCCGATCCCGATCACATCCATCGCCGAGGTTCTCAATCCGAATCCACCGAAGAACCCGGTGCGTCTGGTGTTCGTCCATCACGGCGTCGGTGACCACTGGCTGGCCGATGAATCCGGGGATCTCGGCGTAACCCTGCTTGATAACAACTACTTCGTCAGCGACACCGATTTCGGCTGGATACCACAGGACTTCGACGTCGGTATCGAGACCATTGGCGACCACACCGATATCGGCCAGTGGTACAGCTGGTTTGCCGGTCCCAACAAAACCAAGTATCTCGCCGCCCTTTTCAGCGAGGATAATACCCACTCGTACATTCCCTATTCCCGCATGCCCTACAATCCCGACCCTATCAGCGAGAACGAAGTCATCATGTTCAAATCTGACTTCGATAACTCCGCGCTCGCTGGAAAACCCGACGACCCGCCTACCCCCACTACCGGTCCCAACCCGTTGCGATCCGAGGACAGCAGCTCTGAAAACCTCACCGTGGCCAACGCCAAGGGCATCTATGAAGATCTGCTGGTTTTCTTCGAGACAAGGCAGGACAAGCTGTTTGTAGTTATAACGGCGCCGCCGCTGGTGGAAGCAGCCACCACGCCCGGACAGGCTAAAAATGCACGTGCCCTGAACCGGTGGCTGACC
The DNA here is from genome assembly GCA_041660545.1 of Thermoleophilia bacterium. Taxonomy (GTDB): domain Bacteria; phylum Actinomycetota; class Thermoleophilia; order BMS3ABIN01; family BMS3ABIN01; genus JBAZWE01. Next base: position 24,384 of record JBAZWE010000013.1, on the reverse strand, counting down.
GAGGAATGGCTTAGAGATTATCCATATAGTAACGTTGCCGTCTTTGATTTCTACAACGTGCTTACGTCAAACGGGGGGAGCACCCAGGTAAACGACCTCGGCATGGATTCAGGGAATCATCATCGTTATAGCGATGGCACAATCCAGTATATGACCAGGGCCGGCAGCAATTTCTCTGCCTATGGAACGTCAGATAAGGACAGTATGCCGACTGACGCCGGACTCAGGAAAGCGAGCGACGAATATGTCGCGGTTCTCAATACGGCCTATCATCACTGGAAACGCAGCCGTCAGCTTCTCGTGCCTGTTTCGGGCGGAAGTATAACCGGAGGAAGCAGGCGTCCCTAACAGGATTCGCAGGGCTTTACTATTTCCACGGACTTGCCCCAGCCGGAGAACATGAAAGTCTGATCCGACTTAAGGGCGGTTGCCGGATTTGAGACTACAACCCTTTCCTGGTATACGAGCAGGTCGTTGGTCCCGATCCAGAGGTCGACGGTGATGCTGGCATTGCGGGTTGCTTCGAGCGCCTGTATCAAGGCGGGATCCGAGTTCTGTTTCTTTGCTTCGTCGGCCGCCAGCGCGGCGTCGACGTCAAGCTGTACGTGGTAAGTCTTCCTGTTCCCGGGTAGTGACTCCTCGCCAAAATTGCGTGAACTGCGCGCAAAATCGAAGAGGCTCGTGATGCTCTTAGGGTCGGGCGCCGAAACCCCGGACCCGGAGCTTTTCCATATCTGGTTTGTAGCCGTGGAGCGGGTATATATCTTGCCGCCGACCACGATGACCTCGACCGGAATGGATTGGGCATCCGTATAGTTCTGGGTCGTCATCTTCACCCGGTCAGGAAAAACCATGTCGCCTTCTCCCCTGGAGACGATCGTCGTGTCACCGATCGCGGTCCTGGAATCCATGATGAAGTGAACTCCCATGTTTTCCGAGGAGTTGGCCTTGACCGTTGTGCTTGTGTCGCGAATCAGCTGACCGGTTGATTCCGGAGAGGTGTCATAGACGCGCGGCATGGCGTCTTCAAGGCCTTCCGGCTGGGATACGGTAACGGTGCGGTCATCGCCGCAGCCGGGTGCATAGAGAAGAAGCGCGGCTGCCAGGCTGACGACGATAAGTTTGGCTGACTTTTTCAAGCAAAATTCCTCCTGTTGGAGAATTCTTACCTTTTTGCCCGCCGGCCGCAAGCGTGAAACAAATCTTCATCACTCGTATCTTGTCGACTCAGGCATAAACCACTCCGGCAATATGTAACCGGCGTGGTATGATTCGGCGCATCAGGATCTACTAGCGGTGATGTACATGCTGACCGCTAAATTATCCAGCTCCTGAAGACCTCCCAGGCTTTCCAGAATTCCCTTGGCGACCGGATCGAGAGAATCGGGGTCGATACAGGCGGAGTTCATCTTGACCTCAAGATCGATATCTTTAAGTCCGGCGTCCTTTACGATGGTCCTGTATTCTTCGATCAGGATCGCTTCGCCGACACAACCGATCCAGGCGTCCATGCTCTTTCTTATCTCGACAGGAAGCTCCCGTCTGAGGGCGATATCGGAAATGGCGATCCGGCCTCCGGGTTTGAGCACCCGGTACAGTTCTTGAAAAACCCGTGGTTTGTCGGCTGAAAGGTTGATAACGCAGTTGCTGATGACAACGTCCACGGAGTTGTCTTCGACCGGAAGCTCTTCTATACGCCCAAGGCGGAACTCAACGTTGGATACGTTGCTTTTGGCGGCGTTTTCCTTCGCCCTGCCGATCATTTCCGGCGTCATGTCGATGCCGATGATCCTTCCCCCAGGCCCAACCCTGTCAGCAGCGAGGAAGCAGTCGAAGCCCGCGCCCGAGCCTAAGTCCAGCACCACTTCGCCGGGCTTGAGGCCGGCTATGGCTGTGGGATTGCCGCACCCGAGTCCCAGGTTGGCTCCCTCAGGCACAGCCGCGATATCTTCAGGCGTATATCCGATTTTCGTGGAGATATCCGCCGGGCCACAACCACAGCCACAAGCGTCACTGGACTTATCCGTGCTGTTTTTTGCTATTCCGCCATATGCCTGCCTGATCTGTTCCTGGATGTTGATGTAATCACGATCTTTCATGTATCCTCCTTAGTGATTAATGTACATACTTACATATAAGCTTTAAAAAAATATTGCTGCCCTTCCGGGACTTATTATTCATCATCCTCGAACCTGGATATGAAGCCGCTGCAGCATTCGGTCAGCCAGATTCGGTTTACCCGGTAATAGATCGACTGGCCGTCGCGCCTGTCCTCAACAAGGCCGGTATTCTTTAAAACGCCCAGATGATGCGACATCGTCGGCTGGGAGATACCGAGTCTGTCAACAAGGTCACTCACGCGCGTCTCGCCCAAGTCCTCGAGGGTAAGCAGTATCTTCTGCCGTGTTTGGTCGGAAAGCGCCTTAAACACCCCTACAAGCGTCTTATAGTCGCAACAGGCCGGCTGCTCGGCGTTTTTTTCACCCTCTTTTTCATTAATTTCATTCATCATGACTAAATATTATTGCATGTATTTACATTTGTCAATATATGCGACGCTTTTCGTATTGCATTGCGCTCATTACCTGCCGTAAAGAGAAAAAGATGCAGGCATAAGAAACCGATAATCACCTGAATTAGTTGTGATAAGATATTCCGATAGCTTCCTGGGTTCAACTCTCTGGACGGGGTTTTTATGGATATTTCCAAATTGAGGACTTTTTGCTCCATAGCCCACAAGGGCAATTTTTCCGCCGTGGCTGAAGACCTGTTCATGTCACAGTCGGCGGTCAGCCAGCAGATCCAGGCGCTGGAGCGTCGCTATGGAGTGGTACTCTTCGACCGTGGCAGTAAGGGGGCGACGCTCACCGAACCCGGCAGGATACTTTTTGAAAAGGCGCAGAAAATACTTGATATCGAGGATGAGATCAACCACAAGTTTGACGATCTGCGTGGTCTGAAGGGCGGAGAATTGCATGTGGGCGCCAGCACCACTGTAGGAAATTACCTCATGCCGTTTTATCTGGGTGAGTTCAAGCGCCGCTATCCGGAAGTCATGGTGTCGCTCATTGTTGAGAATACGCGTATCATCGAGGATCAACTTCTTGCGGGCATGTTTCCCCTGGCGGTGGTCGAACACGACGTCCAGAACCCGTCACTGATGCGAGAGTCGATCGAGAAAGACGAACTGGTGCTCTTTGTCTCACCGCGCCATCGCTGGGCCGACCGTGAATCGGTGACCAAGGAAGAGTTGATGGAGGAACCCTTCATCACCCGCGAACTTGGTTCCGGAACGCGCGAAGTGGTTGAGGAAAAGCTCAAACTGGAGGGAATCACGAAGCTCAACGTCGTCATGGAGCTGGGCAACTCATCCGCCATCTCAACCGCCGTAGAAGCCGGGCTCGGAGTTTCCATACTCTCGAAACAGGCGGTCCACGCACAGCTTGAGGGACGCCTTTTAAAGCGGTTGAGCATCAAGGATGTCATCCTCGAGAGAGATTTCTATCTGGTCACGGTTGCGGATCGTTATGCATCCCCGGCGTCCGTAAAGTTCCGTGAGATGCTCGAGGACGGCAAGGCGTCGGAGTTGCTGCCAAAACCGAGTCAAGGCTAGGACCCAGCCACGGTCGCGACTGGCCGTACCGTCATTTCCCCGCATATCTCCTGCAAAACAGCGCATTAATCAAATCCCCCAAGTCCGCGAAGCAAAGATGGCGATCACTGTTTATTCCAGATACAGGCGTGCATTTGGCATGTAAAAGAGATTCCTGACGATGGAGCTATCAATTTATCTGATATGATTCATCCGATAAAAAGCACTCTCCGGCGCATTGCTTCTTTATCTTTTCCTTCCAATCTGATATAAATTTCGCCGGCTTGAAAGTATTTGGTGCACCCACCTTTATTAGTTTCGCGGGCAGGGGGCGCATAATCCTACCGGGGTACTCCCGCAAGAAAGGAGTCGAGTTTATTGCATAAATTTTTAATGGATAATGGGGTGTATTTCGCCATAGCGTGCGGTATAGCCGCAGCCGTATATGGCATTGCGCTCGTCATGTGGGTGCTGAAGCTCCCAGCTGGAAACGAGAGGATGCAGGAGATAGCCGCGGCCGTGCAGGAAGGCGCCAAGGCATATCTGAACCGGCAGACTCAGTATGTTGCAATTGTTGCCGTTGTTCTGTTTGCCCTGCTGGGCTTTGCTATCAACTGGGGTACCGCGATCGCTTTTATCATAGGTGCGGTTCTCTCCGCGTCGACGGGCTGGATCGGCATGCTGGTCTCGGTTCGCGCCAACGTTCGCACGGCGGAAGCTGCGAGGAAAGGCCTCGGACCGGCAATGAATGTCGCGTTCCGAGGTGGCTCGATTACCGGATTGCTTGTCGTAGGATTGGCCCTTCTGGGAGTGGCTGGTTTTTATGCGGTTGATCCGGGCAATCCCGACCATGTCAAGTATCTGATCGGGCTTGGTTTTGGAGGCAGCCTCATCAGCGTCTTCGGACGCCTGGGCGGCGGCATCTACACCAAGGCCGCTGACGTCGGCGCCGACCTGGTAGGAAAGGTCGAGGCCGGCATCCCCGAGGATGACCCGCGCAACCCGGCGGTAATCGCCGACAACGTGGGCGACAACGTGGGCGACTGCGCCGGCATGGCTGCCGATCTCTTCGAGACTTATGCCGTGACCGCTGTGGCCGTCATGCTCCTTGGCCTGCTGAAATTCAAGGGCGTAGCCCAGGAACAGGCTCTGTTGCTGCCTCTCGTCCTTGGTGGAGTATCGATCATCGCCTCCATCATCGGCACCTTCTTCGTCAGGGTGGGCAAGAGCCAGAACATCATGGGTGCTCTCTACAAAGGTCTGATCGCTGCCGGAGTACTCGCGCTAGGCGCGTTTTATTTCGTGATCACCTGGATAACCGGCGGTAAGCTTGATGATCCCATGAGTACCGTCTTCGGCGGCCTCAAGAACGTCGACGGGAAAATCTACACGGACATGAACCTGTGGATCTGCGCATTGGTAGGCCTCGTGGTCACCGGTGCGATCGTCGTCATCACCGAGTACTACACCGCGACCAAGTATGCACCGGTCAAGCACATCGCCGAGGCATCACAGACTGGTTCCGCGACCAACATCATCGCCGGCCTCGCGGTCAGCATGAAGTCCACCGCGCTGCCGGTGCTCGTCATCGGCGCCGGTATCCTGGTGGCGAATTATGAAGCCGGCATCTACGGCATCGCGATCGCTGTCATGGCTCAGCTTTCCATGACCGGCATAAGCGTCGCCATCGACGCCTACGGCCCCATCTCCGACAACGCCGGCGGTATCGCCGAGATGGCAGAGATGCCGGAAGAGGTCCGGGCCGTTACTGATCCGCTTGACGCGGTGGGTAACACCACCAAGGCCGTCACTAAGGGTTACGCCATCGGTTCCGCCGGTTTGGCCGCCCTCGTGCTTTTTGCCTCCTATACCCAGGACCTTAAAGATGGCCTGATAGAGGCCGCTAAAGCCGCAGGAACCCTGCCGCCAGATGTCACCTTCGATCTCTCACAGCCGGCCATCATCGTCGGCCTCTTCATCGGTGGTCTGCTGCCGTTTATCTTCGCTTCTCTCTGCATGGAAGCCGTCGGCAGCGCCGGCGGCATGGTCGTGGAGGAAGTACGGCGCCAGTTCCGCGAGATTCCCGGCATCATGGAAGGAACAGGCAAGCCTGAGTATGGCAAGTGCGTGGATATCGTGACCAAGGCCGCTCTTCGCAAGATGATGCTGCCGGCTCTTATACCGATCAGCGCACCGCTGATCGTGGGCCTGGTTCCGAAGTACCTCGGTAACGCGCAGCTCGGTTATGAGATGCTCGGCGGCATGCTGGTAGGTAGTATCGTCACCGGTATCTTCCTGGCCATCTCCATGACCAGCGGTGGCGGCGCCTGGGATAACGCCAAGAAGCTCATCGAGGATGGCGTCTACGGTGGCAAGGGCTCTGACGCCCACGCTGCCGCGGTAACGGGCGACACCGTCGGCGATCCTTACAAGGATACCGCCGGTCCGGCTATCAACCCGATGATCAAGGTCGTCAATATCGTGGCCCTGCTGATCATTCCGTTAATGACCTAATAGAACCGATTGTAACAGGCGCGTTGTAGCGTCTGCATAGGAAAAAAATGGGGCGGGCCCTCCGGGCCCGCCCCTTAATTATCAGCAATAGTCCAAGGTATCACTTACCAGTAAATATGGAACAGTCATGGCGAAATCGAGCAGGGTATCCAGAGGCTTGTAAGTATCAGCCTGGAAGATGATAATTGCCATAATCACGTTTTGCCTTAACCAATGATAAACAACACAAAAAAGTTTCTAAGTCTAATCATCATGCTCATCGGTCTGGCGGTGATAGTGCGCTCGGTCATGCTTACCGGGCCGCTGTCTCTTTCCGCCGGCCTGGTCACCGGTATCGCTTTTACAGCTTACGGAGCCGTACGTTTTTATTACATGAGGGAAAAGTCCTAAATGGCGCGCCGCCGCTTCCGCAAGGTCTACGAACTGCAGCGCGTTTTAGGCTGGCCGGCGCTATACTCCGCCGCTTATGGCAACGTGGGGTCGTCCATCTATTATGCATTGGGTGTTGTTGCCGCCTTTGCGCTGGGGCTCTCGCCCGTCGTCTTCATGCTCGCGGGACTGCTTTTTGCGCTTACCGCCTTCTCTTACGCTGAAGCGACGGCTGCTGTTCCCGAGGCCGGGGGTTCATCGAGTTTCGCCCGCCGCAGCTTCAATGAGCTGGCGAGCTTCGGCGCCGGCTGGGCGCTCACACTGGATTACATCATCACCATCGCCATCTCGGCTTTCTTCGTTCCCAACTATCTTGCGGTTTTCTTCCCCATCCTCAAGGAATGGCCAGCTAACACCATCGGTGGCATCGTGGTTGTCCTGTTACTGGTGATCATAAATATTATCGGGATCAAGGAGTCGTCCGGCCTTAACATCCTGCTTGCCGTCATGGACCTCATCACCCAGGTGCTGCTTGCGGTAGTCGGTATCTTCATTCTTTTGAATCCCGAGATCCTCATCAATAACGTTCATTGGGGTGTGGCGCCGACCTGGAGTAACCTGCTGTACGGCATTTCCATCGCCATGGTCGCATACACGGGCATAGAAACGGTCTCAAATCTCGCGGAAGAGGCCAAACAGCCGCACCGTGACGTACCCAAGTCGATAATGCTGGTTCTCGTTACCGTCCTGGCTGTCTATGCGGCGATCTCCACGATTTCACTCAGCGTCATGCCGGTACATGAGGCTTTCAAGAATCCTGAGACACGCAAGGTGGTCGCAACCATAAAGAGCGATGGTCAGGTAGTGGAAGAAAAAACGAAAGCGCAGGAAGCCGAAAGCGATGCGCCGCCACCCGTGATCGGTCAGCTCAACGACGCAGGCCAGGTGATAAGCGATTCCGGTGAGGTGGTACAGATAGACGGCGAGCGCACCTGGGTCACCGACCTTTCCGAGAAATGGCTGGAAGACCCGATCATGGGCATCGTCAAGGACAAGGACCGCGGCATCGCCAGCCATTGGCCTGTGGTGGCGAAGATAATGGCCGCCTGGGTGGGCATACTGGCGGCGACAATCCTGTTGATCGCCACCAACGCCGGCATTCTCGGGATATCCAGGTTGACCTATTCCATGGGCCAGCATAAACAGCTGCCACCGATCTTCAACAAGGTCCACAGCCGCTTCCACACCCCGTATACTTCGATAATTATTTTTGGCATAGTCGCCTCGCTGCTGCTGCTTCCAGGCAAAGTCGACCTTCTGGCCGACCTGTACAGCTTCGGAGCCATGATCTCATTCACCATCGCCCACATATCCGTGGTGGCGCTCAGGATCAAGGAGCCCTATCTGGGGCGGCCGTTCAAGGCCCCTCTCAATATCCAGATCGGCGAAATCTCGTTGCCGGTCACCGCGATCATCGGCGGCATCGGCACCTTCACGGTCTGGGTGATCGTGGTAGTGACGCACGAATGGGGCAGATATGTCGGTTTCAGCTGGATGATCCTTGGTTTCATCATGTATTTCTTCTACAGGCGTTCGCAAAAGCTGTCGCTTACCGAGACCGTGAAAATCGAAACGGTGCCCACTAAATACCCGGATGTGGAGTACAATAATATCCTTGTTCCGATGGTGGGCTCCAGGATCTCAAGCGAGGCCATGGTCATGGCCTGTCAGCTGGCCGCGGAAGAAAAATCAGCCATTCAGGCGCTGGTTGTGATCGAGGTGCCGATGAACCTTCCGCTTGAGAGTATTTTGCCGGAAGAGCAGAAGGTGGCGCAGGGACTGCTCGATGAGGCGAAGGAGCTGGCCGAAGAGTACGCCGTGCCCCTCTACCCGAAAATCGTCGCGGGCCGCATAGCCGGCCGTACGATCGTCGAGGAGGCTATTGCCAGCAAGTCACAGATAGTCATGATAGGCGCGGAGCGGAAGAGACGCACCGGCGAGCGCTTCTTCGGCGGCACCGTGGAATACGTTCTCAGGAAGGCACCATGCAAGGTTTTGATTGTTTCCGGTGAAAAGGACATGAAGTAATCGAGATTCGAGGTGAGGGCATGTATGTAGTCATAGTTGGATGCGGCCGTGTCGGTTCCGCCCTGGCGCTGGGGCTGATTTCCGAAGGTCACAGGGTTGCGGTCATCGACGAGGATGAGGACGCCCTGCTCAGGTTGGGCGAGGATTTCCCCGGCCTGTTCGTTCATGGTGTAGGCATCGATATCAAGGCACTTGAAAAAGTCCACACGGAAAACGCGGACGCATTCGTCGCGGCAACCGATGGTGACAACACAAATATCGTAGCAGCACAACTTGCCCGGAAGCGCTTCGGAGTCAAATCAGTCGTCACGCGCGTCTACGATCCGCACCGGGCAAAATTCTTCAAGGAAAACATGGGTGTCAACACTATCTGTCCGACCGCCGACACGATAGATCTGCTGGCACAGGCGGTAAAAAGCGAGGTGGCTTCCTGATGTTTGTCGTTATCGCGGGGGGAGGAAAAGTAGGACGCACCTTGACGCGCCTGCTGACAGCCAGGGGAAACGAAGTGATGATGATCGAGCAGGATCGCCACCGCTATCAGCGGCTGACCCAGGAATTCGAGGAGTCGGTGATGCTGGGCGACGCCACCGAGATATTCAACCTCGAGCGCGCCGGCATCGAGCGTGCGGATGTCGTTGCGGCCGTCACCGGCGACGACGAGGACAACATAATCATCTGCCAGGTGGCGAATCACAAGTTCAAGGCGCCAAAGGTGATAGCAAGGGTCAATAATCCGGAAAACCAGGAAGCATTTGATGTCCTGGATGTGGGACCCACCGTATCAGCCACCAACTCGCTGCTTTCTCTCATCGAGCACGAGATGCCCACACACAAGCTCGTCCACCTGCTTAACTTAAAGAAGGAAAACCTTGAGATCGTGGAGGTGATGGTGGAGGAGGGCTCATCCCTGTCGCACATGCGCATCGAGGAGATAAAGTTGCCGGCAGGTGTTCTTCTCATATCCATACTTCGCGGCACCGAGGCTCTTATCCCGCAAGGATCCACTGAACTGCACGCCGGCGATCAGATACTGGCCATCCTCGAGCCGGGCAGGGAAGAGGAACTGACACACCTCTTCCTGTCAGAGTAGCAACAAGTAATTTTCAGTTTTTCGTGACCAATATCACACGCTTTTAAGCGGGCTCCCGTGATATCAACCACCGATGCGGGGTATGCTCATAACATGCAATCCTAACGACACTGCCGTGATAACTTCCGGCATGGTCACGATTTTTAAGCCGGAAGGAGCACAGATGACAGACATGAAGGAGATCACCGAAGTAAGCGGCGAGACGATCATCGGGGACATTGTTGAATGGCTCCCTGGCGGGGCGGACGTGATTGAAAAATATTTTGGAAACGGTTGCTTTACCTGTCCCGGTATCCGGATGGAATCGATCAATTTCGGCGCCACGATGCATGGCATCGATGCTGAAGCGGTCGTTGCGGATCTAAGGGAGCTGATCAACAGCGGCTAGGGAAGATTATCTGGCAAGCATGCAAAAATGCGGAAATCAAAAGAGACCGGTCGTCTGGCCGGTCTCTTTATTTATATTGGTTGATGCCGGCTTTATGCTGATGCCGGCTTTATGCCCTGAACGTTATTCCTTTTTCGCCGGCCGCTTCGCGGGGACTACCGGCGTCGGCGCCGGCAACGCACCCGAGATCGTCATCCACATGTTCCATGCGAAAAGCACGCCGCCCAGCGCGTAGAGGGCTCCGAAAGGCGCCACCGCGTATCGCAGCAGGTCGGCAGTCGAATAAGCCGCGGCCAGCAGTGAGATGAACATGCCGGCCAGGCCTATGACGTTCATCCACAACTGCACCGTAGACGCGCCCTCGTTGTGCAGAGGCCGGCCGCTGAATCTCGGGAGGATGTGATACCCCACGCCGAAGATCAGCATCATGACCGCGCCCAGCAGGTTGATATGTGTATGAGCGCTGGTAATAAACTGGGGAGATTCAGCCTTGGGCAGCACATGCAGCGCCATCAAAACCCCGAGCGTGACTCCCGTTGCCAGGGAGAGCAGGCTCGTCTTGATAAAGCCGATAACCGTGGGACTCATCTAAACCCCCTTTGAAATAATTCCATTTGTCTGTAAAGAAAGGAAGAACCGGTTTCCATCAGTGAGCACCGTGTATCAGTATGGGAAGGCAATGGACGCAGACCCAGTCATCCTTTCCTTCCTTCACACAGGATAAAAGCACCGCCTGGTCGCTGGTCTTGCCGCATTGCATGCATTTGGGAGTAGTCTGCTCGTTCATTGTTCTCCTTTGATCAGAAGTAGTCGTGTTTTCGCCGGCTCGCAGCCGAAACCTTTATCTATCCAGAAACAGCCTCACGAAAACAAATGGTATGCAATGAGGATAACCGCAAGTGGAGGAAGCTAAGATGAGGCCGGTCAAACATGGATGTGAGCCTTGTCACATGACGTAGTCCTGCATACCGCGAAGATACTAGCGCGCCCAGATCTTAAGCCGCTTCTCATCCGTGATCGTGATCAGACGCCGGTCCAGCTCCAGCATCCCCTGCTTTTCCATCTTCTTGAGCTCGCGGGTTACGGTCTCCCGGGAGGTCCCCACTATATCCGCCAGCTCCTGGCGCGAGAGCGGCAGGTCGATAAGGATGCCTTTCTCGGTCTCGGATCCGTAATCATCTGCCAGTCTGAACAACAGGCCGGCAAGACGATGAGGGACCTGCTTGAACGAGAGGTCACGGACAAGTTCGAGCGCCTGGCGCAGCCGCGAACCCAGGACCCTGATGATCTTGATTGCGATCTCCGGATGGCGCCTGACCACCTCGTTCAGATCCTCGCGGCGGATAAGATATAAATCGGAATCGGACATGGTCGCCGCCGATGCCGGGTAAGGGCCACCGTCGAACGCGGGAACATCACCGAATATCTGTCCGTCACCGAGTATGGTCAGAACCTGTTCCCGGCCGTCCGCCGATACCTTGTAAATCTTTACCATGCCGGTCTTGACCAGGTAGAAGGTCGAGGCAGGATCGTTCTCGTGGAATACGACCGTGTTTTTTTTCAGTTTTCTCTTGACGACGAGCGGGACGATCTCGTCCAGCTCGTCGTCGTTTAAGCCGGAAAAGATGGGCGTTTTCTTCAGGTACTCTTTCCTTTCACCAGTCATGCGATAATTCTAACGCAAAACCGGATAACGCATATCCCGGATTCCGGATGCGTTTACAGCTGTTATAATAACCCTTAAGGCCTTTTGCTCCATTGGGGGTGTAAACAGGCGAATGAGGGAACTTTCAATTTCATCTTTATCCTCGAACAAGTCCTCTTCACAGGCGCTTTTACGCGCCGGCGATTATATCAGCAAGAAGAACCTGGTCGGTGGCATGGACCGCGTTCTTTGCATGGTCTCCGGTGGCGCCGACTCGGTAGCGATGCTGAACATACTACAATCGTTGTCTATCAGTAAAAAATCTTCTTTCCCCGGTGGTTTCACCCTGGGGATCTGCCACGTCAACTACGGGCGCCGGGCCACGGAAAGCGACGCTGATGAATCATTTGTGCGCGGTCTGGGCGACAGTATGGGCATCCCGGTCCATACCCTGCGCGCGCCCGGCGACAAACGTTCCAATTTCCAGGCCTGGGCCAGGGATTTCCGTTATCTTGCCGCCCAGAATCTCTGCCGCTGGCAGGGATATACGCGCATCGCCGTCGGCCACAACAAGGACGACCGCATCGAGACGTTTATCTACCGGCTGCTTACGTATTCAGGACGTCGTTCACTGGTGGTCATGCCACCTCGTCGTGGCAGGGTGATACGCCCGCTGCTTTTCATGACGTCGAACGAGATCCGGGATTATTGCCGGGTGAACGGGCTTGACTGGCGCGAGGACGATTCCAACAAGTCCCTCGATTATGCCCGCAACCGGATCAGACAAAATGTTACGCCGCGTCTTGAGGAGATCCAGCCGGATTTTCGCGATCGCATCACGGATACGCTTGCCTTGCTTGAAGACGAGGATGAGATACTTGATTCCGTAACCGATGAAGCCTGGCATGCGGCAGCTAAATCCGAAGAGGGTCAGACGACGCTGAGCGCCTTTGAAATCAGTCTGTTGCCCAAGGCTGTCGCGCGTCTGGTCATGCGCCGCTGGTTGTCGAACCATGGAGGGCAACTGCGCCTGTCGCGCCGTCTTCTGGATTCGCTGGTAGACCTCTGCTCGGATCAGAGCGGCAGCAGCAGTATTTCCCTGTCTGACGACCTGCAGGTCGAGCGCCAATACGATAGACTATTGCTTGCAGCTGCGGGCTCAAATACCGGTTCGGCGATGCCGCAAACGGTGATCCTGCCGGTACCGGGCAAAGTGGACTTCGGTGATTTTGTGATCGAAGCCGCAGATATATCGCGGCAGGACGTCTCTGATGAAGAGATATCGTCACTGGGTCCCATGGAAGCCCTTCTCGACAGCGATGTGCTGAAGTCGCCGCTTAAGGTCAGGTCCTGGCATGCGGGTGACAGGTTTAACCCTCTGGGGTTTCAGGGAAGCAAGAGTATCCAGGACCTTTTTACAGATGAAAAGATCCCGAAAAATGAACGGGACCACATCCCGATTGTGACGGCCGCGAGCGGCATCGTCTGGGTATGCGGCCTGAGGGTATCGGAAAAATTCAAGGTGGCCCCGGAAAGCGTCAGGCTGATCCGGCTCAATGCAGCCAGGAGGAAAATTGATAACAGAGTTTGAGCAGATAGTTGTTGAGGAGAAGGATATTCGCCGGCGGATTTCCGAGCTGGCGAAACAGATATCGGCCGATTACGTGGAAAAGGATCCTTTGATGGTATGTGTCCTTAAAGGGGCCGTTTTCTTCATGGCCGATCTGGTGAGGGAGATAACCATTCCGTGTGAGCTCGATTTTATGGCAGTATCGAGCTACGGTTCGTCAACTGACTCCTCGGGCGTTGTACGGATACTCAAGGACCTTGACGAACATATTGAAGGTAGACACGTGATTATCGTCGAAGACATCGTTGATTCGGGTCTGACGTTGAGTTATCTGCGCAAGAACCTGGGCGCTCGTGATCCGGCCAGCGTGGAAGTATGCGCCCTGTTGACCAAGCCCGCGCGGCGCAAAGTAGATATTCCCTGCAAATACGTAGGTTTTGAGATTCCCGACTCTTTTGTCGTTGGTTTCGGCCTCGACTACATGGAAAAATACCGCAACCTCAGGTTTATAGCGGTTTTGCCTGAAGAAAGCATGGAGTAATACGCAATATTGGGAAAATGCAAAAGCCCGGCTTTGCCGGTCTGTCTTACCTTTCGAATATGCGATAATGGTACGAGTCTTTAAGTAAGTCAGTACAGGAAAGGATTTGAATAAATTGGCCAAGTTTTTAAGAAGCGCTGCCTTCCCGATTCTCATCGTTGTGCTGCTGGCGTTATTCGTTCAGCAGATGGTGTCGAACCGTGACAGTGGCGAGAAAGAAATGAACTTTCAGGAGTTCGTCCAGAAAGTGAAGGATAAAGAGGTATCGTCGGTCGTCATCGAACCCAAGGATCAGATGATGAGCGTTGTCCTCAACGACAGTGACCGCAAGATAAGCGTCGGCTATACGGAGGATTACCCGCTTACCCAGCTGCTGCTGGATAACGATGTCGCATTTACTTCAAAAGGCACAGGCTCGTCGATGTGGTCGTCGCTCCTGGTCTCGGCGCTACCGATACTGGTGATCGTCATCTTCTGGCTTTTCCTCATGAACCAGATGCAAGGTGGTGGCAACAAGGTCATGTCGTTCGGCAAGAGCCGCGCCAAGCGTATGAGCGTTGATCAGCCAAAGGTTACCTTCAAGGACGTGGCTGGTGTCGATGAGGCGGTAGAGGAACTGCAGGAGATCCGCGAGTTCCTCGAAAACCCGAAAAAATTCCAGAACCTGGGAGCCAAGATTCCCAAGGGTGTTCTGCTCTATGGACCCCCGGGAACCGGCAAGACACTGCTGGCCCGTGGAGTGGCGGGTGAGGCGGGCGTGCCCTTCTTCTCCATCAGTGGTTCCGATTTCGTGGAGATGTTCGTAGGTGTCGGCGCCTCCCGAGTGCGTGACCTGTTCGAGCAGGCCAAGCAGAACGCTCCCTGCATCATCTTCATTGACGAGATTGACGCTGTCGGCCGTCATCGCGGTGCCGGCCTCGGCGGCGGACACGACGAACGCGAACAGACACTCAACCAGTTGCTGGTCGAGATGGACGGCTTCGAGATGAAGGACAACGTCATCATGATCGCCGCGACCAACCGTCCCGACATCCTCGACCCGGCTCTTCTTAGGCCGGGACGTTTTGACCGCCAGATCGTGGTCGACAGGCCGGATCGCAAGGGTCGCGAGGCCATTATCAAGGTACACACCCGTGGCAAGCCGCTGGCTAGTGACATAAAAGCCGACGCGCTGGCCGGCCAGACGCCGGGCTTTACCGGAGCAGATCTGGCCAACCTGGTCAACGAGGCGGCGCTGCTGGCCGCCCGCCACGGCAAAAAAGAGATCGGCATGGAAGAGCTGGAAGAAGGCATCATGCGCGTTGTTGCCGGGCCGGAGAAGAAGAGCCGCATTCTCAGCGATAAAGAAAAACTGATCACCGCTTATCATGAAGTGGGTCATGCCCTGGTTGGGCATATCCTGCCTCTGGCCGATCCGATCCACAAGGTTTCAGTCATCAGCCGCGGGCAGGCGCTTGGTTACACCATCTCACTGCCGACGGAGGACCGTTTTCTGGTTTCGAAGTCCGAGCTTCTCGACAGGATGGCGAGCGCCCTGGGCGGGCGCTCAGCCGAGGAGATCCAGTTTGACGAGATCACCTCGGGAGCGGCGGGCGATCTGCAGACAGCCACCGGCATCGCCAAGCAGATGATCATGAAATACGGTATGAGCGAAGACTTGGGTCCGCGGACTTTCGGCCACGACCACGCGCAGCCGTTTCTCGGCCGTGAGTTCAGTCAGGAACCGGATTACAGCGATTCGATCGCCCAGCAGATCGACGCCGAGATGAAGAAACTTATTGAAGACGCACACGAGCGCGCCACACACATCCTGATGGAAAACCGGGACAAACTCGACCTGATCACACAGATCCTGGTCGATCGGGAGACCCTCGAGAAGGAAGAGTTCGACCAATTGGCAGAAGGCGTGCCTGAGGAAGAAGTCTTCCGTGAGAAGGACGCCCAGGCAGCGGCGGCAGCCAAGGCAGAAGGCCCCGTTTCGGCGCGAGGCGCCAAGGAATCATCCAAGAAGACAGAAAAATCTGATGGCGCTCTTCCCAAGGAGCCACCGCTGGAGGCGCCCTCTTATACGAAAACCATCGATAATGACGAAGCGCCCGGCGGATTCTCCAGCTGATCCATACTTATGGATCTCGAAAAGATCAATGAGGGAGTCCGGCTGATTCTGGAAGGCATCGGGGACGATGCCGGCCGCGAAGGCCTGCTCAAGACCCCGGAACGGGTCGCCGCCATGTACGAGGATATCTTCTCCGGTCTTGCGGTGGAGCCCGCATCAGTCATCACCACCATGCCCGCCGATCGTCACCAGGAGATGGTGCTGCTTAAGGGCATAGAATTCTATTCCATGTGTGAGCACCATCTGCTGCCGTTCTTCGGCAAAGCCAATCTTGCATACATACCCAGCAAGGGCGGACGCATCACGGGGTTGTCCAAGCTCACGCGGCTGGTTCAGGTCGTTGCTAGGCGCCCGCAGCTTCAGGAGCGCATGACCTCACTGATCGCCGACTCCATGGAGGATGCGCTGAAACCGCGTGGTGTGCTGGTGCTGGTACAGGCCGATCACCTCTGCATGACCATGCGCGGCATCCGCACTCCGGCCCGGACAGTGACGTCCGCGGTACGGGGCATCTTCCGTACGAACGCGGCCACGAGGGCCGAGGCTCTCGGATTGATCAACGCGGACAACAAAAGCTAGGGCCGTCCTTGGCCGCCGGCCTCCCAGCACCTCTTCCAACCGGACCAGGCATCGATCCCTGGCTCGTCATGGGTATCCTCAACGTCACACCCGATTCCTTCTATGACGGAGGACGCTATCAGGGCACCGAAGCGGCAATCGCCCGCGCCCGGGAGATGGCGGCTTTTGGTGCGGGAATCATCGATGTCGGTGGTGAGTCTACCCGCCCGGGAGCGGAAAACGTTTCCACTGATGAGGAGTTGATACGTGTTATTCCGGTCATCGAGGCGATCGCTTCAGATCCGGGCATACCGGTTTCCATAGACACAAGCAAGTCGGAAGTCGCCGAAGCGGCGCTGAAAGCCGGCGCTGTCATGATCAACGATATAACCGCTCTGCGCGGCGACGGGCAGATGGTCGAAGTCGCCGCCCGTCATGCCTGTCCTGTCTGCCTGATGCACATGCAGGGCGACCCCGCCAGCATGCAGAAGGCTCCGCATTATGGCGATGTCGTCGCGGAGATTATCCAGTTCTTCCATGAAAGGATAGAATGGGCCCAAGAGCATGGCATCAGGCGCGAGAATATCATCCTCGATCCCGGCATCGGTTTCGGCAAGACGCTCGAGCATAATCTCGCCATCATCCGGAATTTCGATAGTTTTCAGGTTTTGAGCCGGCCGTTGATGATAGGTGCCTCACGCAAGAGTTTCATCGGCATGATATTGGAAGACGATGGCAGCGGCGACAGGCTGGCTGGCACCATTGCGACAAATGTATTGGCTTATCAAAAAGGGGCGCGTGTCTTCAGAGTGCACGACGTGGCCGAGAACTGCCAGGCAATCAAGGTAACCGCGGCGGCCCAGGCACAACCAAAATATCAAAAGGGATAGTCAGGCATAGCCATGAGCGCGGATGACAGGAACAGGATCACTATCGAAGTCAACGGCCTCGAGGTCTTTGCTCATCACGGGCTTCTGCCCGAGGAACGCGAGCATGGACAGCTTTTCCGTTTTGATATCAGGTTGAAGCTCGCAGAATGCTCCGCTTGCGAAACAGACGAAATCGCCGGCACTGTGGACTACGCCCAAATCATCGACCGTGTAGTCGAGGTGGTTACTGAGAATACATACAAGCTGCTGGAGCGGCTTGTAGCTGTTGTCGCTGATGACATCCTTGAAAGCAATCCGGCAGTGGAAAGCGTTATGGTACGGGCTGCCAAAACCGCGCCGCCGTTGCCGCACGCGCTCGATAATGTGGCCGTCAGGCTCAAGCGCAAACGGCATGAGGGCTAGGCGGCGTCTATGTCCAGCGCCTGGCTCTCACTCGGATGCAACCGCGGCGAATGCCGCGCGAACCTGGCCTGGGCTGTAAAGCGGCTTGATTCCAAAGAGCAGATCGAAGTGGTCAGGATATCCTCTATATACCTGACCGAGCCCGTGGGAGGAGTCCGGCAGCCTGACTTTCTCAACATAGCCATCGGTCTGGAGACGACACTGACGCCGCAAGATCTTCTCAAGGCATGCCGCCAGACGGAAGAGGAACTGGGAGGGCGGGATGACCGCAAGCCCATGGGCCCACGCACGATCGACCTTGACATTCTTTTGTTTGAGCAAGTACAAATAACGGAACGGGAACTGATATTGCCGCATCCGCACATGCTGGAGCGTGCTTTTGTGATGATTCCCCTGGCTGAGATAGCTCCGGATGTCGAGCTCCCGGACGGCCGTACGGTCGGGCAGGCGCTTGCGCTGCTGAAGGACGAGCATACAATTGAAAAGACGGGAGCGCTGTTTCGATGACAGATGCTCGTGATATTGACAGGAGGATGGAAAACCGTGGTTGATTATGGCCCCATGCAGAAAGAGATAAAGGAGCTGGCCAGGGAGAAGAACGCCCTTATCATCGCCCATAATTATCAGCGCGCCGAGGTGCAGGACGCCGCGGACTTCACGGGTGATTCGCTGGAACTTTCACGAACCGCGGCGGGCACCGACGCTAAGATCATTCTCTTTTGCGGCGTGCATTTCATGGCCGAGACGGCCCACATCCTTTCGCCGGACAAGAAAGTATTGCTGGCTGATATCAATGCCGGCTGCCCCATGGCGGACATGATCACCGGCGAGGAACTCGTCGGGCTAAAGCAGAAGCATCCCCAGGCCCTGGTGGTGGCTTACGTCAACACGTCGGCCGCGGTCAAGGCGGAGACTGATATCTGTTGCACCAGCGCAAACGCCGCCACGGTGGTTGCCAACATTCCCGCAGGCAGGGAGATAATCTTTGTCCCCGATCGCAATCTCGCTCTTTACGTCGAGAAAAAAACCGGGCGCAAACTCATCAAGTGGGACGGTTATTGTCCCACGCACGAGTACATCACCGCGGCGGATATCACAAGATCAAGGGAGGAGCATCCGGACGCTCTCGTGATAGCGCATCCGGAGTGCCTGCCCGAGGTACAGGACATGGCGGACACACTGCAGAGTACATCCGGCATGATCCGCTTTGCCAAGACCTCTAACGCCAGGACTTTTATCATCGCCACCGAGATGGGCCTCATCCACAGGCTTAAACAGGAGAACCCGGGCAAGGATTTCATCTCGCCCACAAAGAAGGCTCTCTGTCCCAACATGAAACTGACCACTCTCGCTAAAGCGCTTGAGACTCTCCGTGAGGAGAGGTACGAGATTCACATGGAAGAGGATATCCGCAAACGGGCGCTGGCCGCAGTCGAAGCCATGGTCTCCTACACATAATGGTGTTTGCGTTATGACCCGTCCGTATCTCCTGGCGGCCACGGATGAGAAGCCGGCCAAACGTTTTTATGACGTCATTGTGATCGGTAGCGGTATCGGCGGGCTCACTGCCGCAGTCGGCGCGGCGCGCCGCTGGAAGGTGGCGCTGATCAGCAAAAGCATCCTCAGGGATACAACGACTTTTCTCGCCCAGGGTGGCATCGCGGCGGCTTTGAGCGAACAGGATTCCCCCGCCCTTCACTTCGAAGATACAATTCGTGCGGGCGCCGGGCTCTGCCGGGAGGAGGCCGTGGATATCCTCGTCAACGAGGGTCCGGCCCGGGTGCGTGAACTCATGGAGATCTGTCCCAAGTTCGACCGCGCCGGGGGCGATCTTGTCCTTGCCAGTGAAGGCGCTCATTCGGTTCCGCGCATCGCTCACGCCGGCGGCGACGCCACCGGCAGCGAAGTGGCAAGCGCGCTGGCGCAAGCCATGCAGACCGGCAGTCGCGTACAGGTACTGGAGAACGAGTTCGTCGTCGACCTGCTTACCAACGGCGGTCGCTGTATCGGCGCCGTTTCGCTCAACCTGCGCACCGGCGCTTTTACGATGAACTTCGCCACGTCGACGGTACTGGCCACCGGCGGTTGCGGCCAGGCATATTCCCTGACCACCAATCCCAAGGTGGCTACCGGTGATGGCATGGCCATGGCCTATCGGGCCGGGGCCAGCATAGGCGACATGGAGTTCGTCCAGTTTCATCCCACGGGGCTTTACTCAGACGAGTCTCCGATCTTTCTCATAACCGAGGCGCTTCGGGGCGAGGGAGCATACCTGCTCAATCATGCCGGTGAGCGCTTCATGGTCGGTGTACACCCGCAGGCGGAGCTGGGTCCCCGTGATGTCGTCGTCAAGGAGATGGTGCGTCAGATGCAGGAAGCCGGCCAGGAATTTCTTTTCCTGGACGCCACCCATCTCGACTGCGGGATGCTGAAGGAGAGATTCCCGACAGTCTACGAAACGCTCAGGGAAAAAGGCTACGACCTTTGCAGCGACCGCATTCCGGTAGCCCCGGTCAGCCACTACATGGTCGGAGGCGTCGTCACCGATATCTGGGGACGTACGACCCTGCCGGGCCTCTACGCGAGTGGCGAGGTAGCCAACACAGGCGTGCACGGGGCCAACCGGCTTGCGAGCAATTCACTGCTGGAAGGGCTGGTCTTCAGCGATCGCATCGTACGCGATCTCGACCGCTATATCACTTCCAAGGAAGAACTGGTGCGGCGCCTTACCATCGATCTTCCGGGTCCGGCCCGGAAGGGCAATCTGCCGGAGGAGATCGCCGAGGGCAGACGCATGCTGCAACGAATAATGAATGCCAACGTAGGTACAGTCCGCAACGAAGACGATCTCATGGACGCCCTGGATAAACTCTGCGGCCTGCTCAACTCCCTCAAGGCTCCCAAGGCCGATCCGGACGAATACGAGCTGTATAATCTGCTCACCGTCGCGATCCACATCGTCAAGGGCGCTTTGCTGCGGCAGGAGAGCAGGGGGTCACACCTGCGATCTGATTTTCCCCAGGCTGATGACGCCAACTGGAAACATCACATAAACTTTCGATTGAAAAACGGCGAGGAAAACGCGGGGTGCAAGCAGCAATGACGGAGCCGGGGGAGGGTAAATACATCAAGGCGCTGGAAGAGATCGTCAGTCTGGCCATTTCCGAGGATCTGGGCGACCGTGGCGATATAACCTCAGAGGCGGTCATACCTGCCGGCGCCAGGGGCGCGGCAGTGATTATCGCCAGGGAGCCATGCACGATATCAGGCATGGCGGCGGGCGCGGAATGCTGCCGCCAGGTCGATCCGCATATGGTATGGCTGCCCCTGGTGGATGATTCGCAGATCGTGCCGGCAGGCGCCCAGATCGCGCGGCTCGAGGGCGCGATGCGCTCCATCCTCGCCGCCGAACGCACTATCATAAATTTTATCTCGCACCTTTCCGGCATCGCCACACTGACAGGACGATTCAACGCTGAGCTTGAGGGCCACGCGGCCCGTATCGCGGCAACACGTAAGACCAGCCCCGGCATGAGGCTGCTGGAAAAGCAGGCAGTCGCGGATGGGGGAGGGGAAACTCACCGGCAGGGTCTTTATGACGCGATCCTCATCAAGGATAACCATATTGCCGCAGCGGGGAGTGTGTCCGCTACAATCGAAAGAGTCCGGCGGGCGCTCGGTGACGACATTGCCATCGAGGTGGAAGTCGACACCAGACAGCAGCTCGAAGAAGTTCTTGAGTCCGGAGCCGACAGGGCGCTTCTGGACAATATGAGCCCCGACCAGGTGCGTGACTGCGTCAAACTGGCGGCGGGTCGTCTGATCATCGAAGTCTCAGGCGGCATCACTCTGGCCAATGTTCGTGATTATGCCGAAACGGGCGCGGAAATCATATCGACGGGCGCTCTCACCATGTCGGCTCCAGCGATGGATTTCTCCCTGGAGATCACGCAGTGAATGTAGAGTCCAGGATCCTCTCCGAGCTTTCGGAAGATGGGTATTCCTCCGGTGAGGTTATCAGTGGGAAGCTCAATATCACACGCTCGGCGGTGTGGAAACACATAGTCAAGCTGCGCGATCGCGGCTACAGCATAGATGCCTCGCCGCGGCACGGTTACCGGCTGGCTGGCCGCCCGGACAAGCTTTTACCGGCGGAGCTGGCGCCATTGCTTGAGACGAGCATTCTCGGCAGGCACATAGTCCACATGGAAGAGACTCCTTCCACTGCCGATGTCGCCCGCGAACTGGTGGGCGAGGGCGCTGCGGAGGGGACCGTAATCTTCGCCGAGAGCCAGACCGAAGGGCGTGGCCGGCTAGGACGCGCCTGGCAGACCCCCGCGGCCAAGACGATCGCGTTGTCAGTAATTCTTTACCCGTCCCTTCCCCCGACCAGGATTCCACTTTTAAGCCTGGCCACGGCGCTGGCGGTCAAAAGGGCCGTAGAAGGGATAACATCGGCGAGAGTTGAGCTCAAATGGCCGAACGATGTTTATCTTGAGGGCAGGAAGCTGGCCGGTGTGCTCGTCGAGATGGCAGCCGAGATAGATCGGGTCAAGTGGGTGATTGACAGTATCGGCATCAATGTTAACAACAGGATCGCGGGAACAGACCTCGAGGGCCGGGCCACTTCACTGGTCGACGAGTTGGGGAAAGAGACTTCGCGCCGGGAGCTGGCGGCGGCCGTTTTGATGCAACTTGAAAAAATTTACATGGACGCACAGTCCCCGGCAGGGCTCATTTCCATCCAGCGGTCCTTCATGAAACACGACCTTCTGCAAGGCCGGCTGATCGAAGTAAAGACACCGGACGGTGTTGTCAGCGGCACCGCCGACGGCATAGACAGCGAGGGTCGTCTGCTCGTTAAGGATAATGCCGGCAGGCTGCAGTCTCTCTTCAGCGGAGAGGCCACCATTATGGGAACGCAGATAAAATGACCAATGTAAACGTAATAATATCGCAAGGTTGACATAGCCCCTCCCAATGTATAGATTCGATTAACGAAAAACGAATCCGCCAATACCTGAGGAGCCGGAAAATGCACAAACTGGAATTACGCGACCTTATCCTGGTTGCTTTCTTTGCCGCCCTTACATCCATCGGTGCCCTCCTGTCAGTGCCGCTTCCAGGAGACCTTGTACCGATTGTCCTCTCCAACATGATCGCGATTCTTTCCGGCGCGATTCTGGGGAAATGGTTGGGTCCGCTCAGCCAGATCATATATATTCTGATCGGCATAATAGGAATTCCGGTATTCGCAGGCTCCGTCAAGGCGGGTC
The DNA here is from genome assembly GCA_041660545.1 of Thermoleophilia bacterium. Classification (GTDB taxonomy): domain Bacteria; phylum Actinomycetota; class Thermoleophilia; order BMS3ABIN01; family BMS3ABIN01; genus JBAZWE01. The sequence goes on along the minus strand of JBAZWE010000013.1, from coordinate 1,342 downwards.
CGGCAGCGCTGGCGGGTCCGACCGGCGGGTATATCATAGGCTTTGTTGTCGCGTCATTCCTCACCGGTTTTCTGGTGGAGCGGCTGGTCAGGGCGCCTGTCGCCCTGCGTTATTCACTAAGCCTTGCCGCGGGTGCGGCCGTTATATATGTACTCGGGATACCGTGGCTTGCGAAGGTGGCCGGCCTGAACATACAGCTGGCAATGGTAAAAGGTGTCTATCCATTCTTGCCAGGAGACATCCTAAAGGTTATAGTTGGGACAATGCTGTGCATGAGCCTTATGACGCAGCTTCCCCGGATCCGGAAAATACCGGCAGGCATCAAATGAGCCGGAAAAGTCGAAGCGGAACAATTCAAATCGGACGGTAGAAAACGCAAGGGGCGCTTGTGGGGGGTATAAGTCTAAGACCGCATCATCTACTCTGTATCCAGGGCTTTCGTGGCCAGGGGTATTCTCCTTCCTTTGTCGCAAACATGGCGCGTCTCATCGACCGCCTCGAGGCAGATCCGGAACAAAATATACAGATAGTCACCAGCGCCGACGACGTCTGCATCGCCTGTCCCCATCTTGATGACGGAGCCTGCGTACGTCCTGAATCGAAGGTGGATGAGATCGACGGGCGGGTGCTGGAGCGCCTCGGGATCGCCGACGGCGAAAGATTAACATGGTTCAAGCTCCTTCAGATCATAGACGAGAAGGTTCATTCCTCCCAGCTCGATACCATCTGCGACGGTTGCCGCTGGGTAGATCTCAACTACTGCATAAAGGGTCTTGAAGTCCTGGCGCAACGTCTGGTAACCACCACAGATTGAGACCGGATGGCCCGCGCCAAGCGCCAGGTTCGCAGCTAATACTGGTCTCTGTTAGAATTCTGCCATGACAGCTCTGCTGCTTGCCATTGATGTTGGCAACACTCATACTGTAGTCGGTCTTTACGATGGCGACATGCTCGAGGACCACTGGCGGATCGCGACTGATTCGCACGCGACAGCCGACCAGCTGGTCGCACTATATTCCTCCCTGCTATCTCTGAGAGACCGCAAACTAGCCTCCATCGGGCAAATGATCGTATCATCGGTCGTGCCTTCGATGGTGGGTCAGTATGAACAGATGGCGGTTCGCTATCTGGGAACAAGCGCACTTGTAATCGGACCTGGCATCAAGACCGGCTTGCCGATACTCACAAATAATCCCCACGAGGTAGGAGCCGACCTGATCGTTAATGCCGTGGCGGCGCTCGATCAGACCGGCGGTCCGTGCGTGGTCGTTGATTTCGGCACCGCGACGACCTTCTGTGCGATTTCAGACGCTGGCGAGTATCTGGGAGGCGCCATTGCCCC
>JBAZWE010000012.1:0-35351 GCA_041660545.1 Thermoleophilia bacterium | reverse complement strand
ATACTCTCTCGCGGGTTGGAAGGCTTGGTTCCTTGGGTGTTTCAGGCATGGGTGGATTTTATCGGAGGGCGGGGGGAATTGCACGCCATCAAAACACACGCTCTTCCCTGAACCCGCGCCCGCAGCGCCGCCAAGCTCAGTCCACTTCTCCGCGACCTCGCCTGTGACGGAGCCACCATCCTCTGCGGTAAAGGAGGCCGTCCACGCGTTTGGCAACTGCACGAACGCGTGGTTGAAGATCGCGGTCCACTGGCCTGCAGGGCATTTCACTGTACGTGCCATCCGTAAAACCTCCAATTCATCGACTGCTGTATCAAACAGTTCGGAATCGGCGAGTTTGATTCAAAACTCTCCTCGCGGACGCGCAGGTTTGGTTCCTTGGTCCGTGCAGGCATGGGTAGATTTTATCGGAGGGCAGGCTAAACGCAAGCCATCCAACGCGTGAATCCTGCCAATGCGTCAGTTCCCTTCGAACTGCACCGGTGCGCGCGTCTACTTTCCCGCACGGATCTTCGAGCCGCTCAACGGACAGCCAAAGAGCGGCGCGAAGACGCAGAAATCCAGCAGACCGGCAAGCAGCGGCAATACACCGACTAACGCGACAATTATGCCGGTAGTGCCTCCAAGCCCCAGTAGGCCCCAGGCAATCAGGGCGACACCCGCTACTATACGAATGATCCGACCGGCACCCGAAGCCATGAATGTGCAGAACGGGTTCATCGTGACACCTCCAATGGAGTTGATTTCGCTACTCTCTCATCCCCAACCTGCCTTCCAGATAAACTTGCGCGACTCAGGTCTCGCCTGACGCATCGAACTTCCTGCACGCCTCGACTATCGCATTTGCGGTCGCGGTCACGGAAGAAACGGACTCATCTCCGGTCGGCTTTCCGTCCTGCAGAAGAAAAACTTTGTAAGCCTTGATCGCGAGGATGGCCAGCTGGCCCGGGTCGTCAGGTAAATTTCCACCAGAAAAGCTTTCAGCATGCTCCCGGATGAACCTGGCGGCGGTCTCTACCGCTGAATGCTCATCGCGGTCGCGACTTGTGGGATAACTGAACTTCCAGCGCCTCACGCGCTGATTGATTTTTTTTGCGGTCGTCGCCACCCGCGACAATCCCGGCGGCGGCGAATACCCGACTGTCGTAGATGCGGCAGGTCAGCGGACGGTGCTCGTAGATCGAGCACCCGCCATCGATCAGCATGGGGCAGCAGCCGTCGCAATCACCGCAATCCACACCAATCCCACCCGCGGCTGATAACACATGGCGCATCCTGCCAAGCCAGGCGGAGAAATCGCCGGCCGGGATATCCTGCCGCTCAGTCATACTTTAAAGAAAGGCTATCTGGTGTTATCACGCATCCGGTCAATCTTATTAAACGGAAGATGATTCGTACATCTGTTCGAGTTCATCCCGGCTGACCCCAGGAACGTTGACGGCAGCCGATGCGTCTATCGACAGCGAACCCTGCCTCATCGCGCCAGTGAACCCTCGACCCTGCCGATTATGCGCCAGGCCAGCATGGTGATCCACCGCGAGGGCTCCTTCTTCTGCCCGAACTCCCACGCTTTCCAGGGCATCCAGACCGACTCCGGACTGAAGCGCCCCTGCGCGTCGGCCTTCCGCTTCAGCGTGTCCAGCATATCCAGCAGGCGGGCATCCATGGCAAGCCATGGCAGTTGCGAGAGAACATCCAGAACGTGCAGCAGGTCATACCAGACCAGGGGAGCCTTGAGTTTGCGGAAGTCTGTGCCCATGAAGAACATGTACGGATGCCGGCTTCTGCTATCACTCCACAGATCCAGGATCGTCCCGGCCCCGGCGCGGGCCGCCGGCCCATCCCGCAAGTCGTCGAACCTGACAAGCGCCTTGAGCATCGCGAGGTTAGCGAACGGACAGGGATCGTCCTTGCGACCCGGCCCGCGGAACTTGCCGAGCTCCTTGGAGACAGCGCACGGCCAGCCGTTGTCGCGGACCAGCCCGGCAAGATATTCAACCGCCTGTCTGACTTGTGGGTCCGCATCCATGCCCATCTTCGCCAGGCCGTAAACGATGAGCGGAGCATCACATAGCGCCCACGCCCATTCGTCTGTACCCGAACCACCGTGGTGCTGCGCGACGTTGATGGGTAGCTGGAACGGCCCCTCTTCTGACTGCCGCTTCATGACCGCGGCGACGATAGTCGCGATACCGGGATCTTTGACCCTGACGCCGAGATCGGCGAGAAATGTCAGCTTGTGGAACGGCTGGCTGGCGCTTTTGTGGCTGGTGATGACCTTCCCCGGCCAACCCGAGAGATCATCGATCAAACCAACCACTCGCGGGTCGTTCAACATGGCTTGCCGCGCTGCCCTTACCGCCTTGTCACTCCCGGACTGGGCCAGCAGATCAAGCCTGGTCCGGTACTCGACGAAAGGCTCGCCCTCCAGCAACCAGTCGACAGGAAAGTCCATTTCACCCCCTGCTATTGTTCCCAATCAATGTTCGTGACACCCAGGAATCTGCGCCCCATTAATCTCTTCGCGGCCCATCAGCCAGGCAGTCTCAGCGGCTTTTCCAGAATTCAGACTCAGGCTCATAGAGCACGCCATCCAGGTCGGAGGCTTTCTCCTGGAAATACGCCTGGGCGTCTGTTATCGCCTGGTTGTAGATGCCCGGCCCGATCTCCCTTACGCAGAAATCAAGGACGCGCATGGCCTTCAGATCACCGATCTCGCCTTCCATATCCTCCATAAAGAAACGCTTGATCGAGTCGATCAGGTACTTCTCCGTTTCCTTCTCGAGCTTAATGGCCATTACCCCTCCTCGATCCTTCGAAATACTGCTAAAACCGAAAGCACTGTCTGCGGTATCAGGATTACTGCTTATTTATATTTTCAAACTTCTTCTATCTTTATTTGCTTACTGATCTCTTCATCACCTGTTGAATACAGCTGATCGATGAAAGCGACTTCAAAGCTCCCCGGTCTATCACTTGTCTTTACCGCCAGATCGCCGCAGAGTCCGTAATAACCGAAGGCTGCCGCCGTAGCCAGGGTGAGGTCGTCGTCCGCAACCGCGCAAAAAGCAGCAGTCACGGCCGTCAGTCCGCAACCGATCCCTGTAACCATGGTCATTACAGGCTGGCCGTTTCTTACGCGAAAAACCCTGTTGCCATCAGTTATGCAATCCTCTTCCCCGGAAATTGCAATAACACATTTATTATCTGTGGCCATCTGTCTGGCGGCATCAACAGTCCGGTCGGATAATGACAGGGAAGAATCAACCCCCTTGGTCCTGATATCAGAAGATGCGAGGGAAAGAACCTCCGAACAATTACCGCGCAGGACGGAGATGGAAGAGTTTCCCATTATTTCTTTTATCGCTTCGGTCCGGAGTCTGGTCGCCCCCGCGCCAACCGGATCAAGGACTACCGGTATGCCAACTGAGTTCGCGGTCTTTGCGGCGAGAATCATGGACTCAAGCCAATCCTCCTGGATAGTACCGATGTTGAGGACCAGGGCACTGGCAATAGAAGTCATCTCCTCGACTTCGGCCTGGCAATGGGCCATTACGGGAGAAGCGCCGATCGCCAGCAGGATATTGGCGGAACTGTTCATAACCACAAAATTAGTGATGTTATGAACAAGTGGGGATTTTTCTCTGATTCTGGTAAGAAATTCAATTGTTTCTGCTTCTATTTCCGTCATGACAACCTTTCCGGGGTTCAGATGAGTGATAGATTGAGGGGCGCGGTAAAAAACCGATCTCTCTCGAATTGACAGTAAGAGCTTTACACAGCTCAACCATCAATAATAAGTATTTTTCTCGTCTTTTGCGATATCGCTGCCTGATGGCGTCGACTACTCGCAGCCAGGCCCATTATCCGTGAGGCTTCGATGTTTTCCTGGGGAGGTCAGCAAGAGGGTAATACGAAAGGGCGTAAATGCGCGCTATGAAATCATATCCACGATCCGCCAGCCGTCATTGAACTTCTTCATCTTGAATGTCACTGGGCCCTGCTCACTGGTTACGCGGCCATTTTCATCGGTGCCCCGTGCTTCGACCTGGGTCTTTAACATGGTGTACTCACCCTGCACGGTCTCTGATTCGACATTGACGATTTTCATCTGCAGGTCCGCCTTGGTGCCGCTGATGGAAATCAGGGCCGGGAAGAGATCGGCAATGTCGGTCAACTCAACCCCCGTCAACCCCCCGATTATGCCACTCGTTGCGTTGTAGGCCTTCTCATATTTTGGATCCAGACAAGATACCGCGGTATTAATATCTTTTTCGTTCACCGCATTAACAAATTTATTCACTGTGTCCACCGGTTTTGGCTCCGCCAGGACAAAGTGATAGATACTGACGCTCGCCACCAGGGCGACTACCAGGAATGCCAGAAATTTTGCCTGGAAAATCCGGCCGACCACGCCGGTGATCCCTGGGGCAAGCGCTGCGGGAACAGCGCCGGGGATTGCCTGTGAATATGGCATCGCATTGTTACCAGCATAATTCGCAGGTGGCACAGCCTGTCCGCCACCGGCCTGGATCTGGGAGTTCGCGGGATTCTGCGCATTCAGATTGGAAGTGACCAAACCGGTTCCGCAATCATTGCAGAATCTGGCGCCATCATCGTTGGGTCTTCCGCAATTGTGACAAAACATGGTCTGCTCTCAATCGATCGGTATCGAAAAGTGACAATAAGCTTATCGCCTGCCGCGATTTTCTGTCAATTGCCTGATGCCTGAACGAAAGACAAACCGTCAGATATCCCGTAGCTCCTTCTCTGACATACCGAAATAATGCCCCAGTTCATGCATGACGGTATTGCGCACCTGAGCCTTGATCTCCTCGTCGCTATGGGACATCTCCTCGATGGGAATGCGGAAGATCGAGATCTGGTCCGGAAGGGCGCCGGCATAGGCATCGGGTCTGCGGGTAAGGGGTATGCCTTCATACAGCCCGAGAAGATGATGGGGGTCCTTGAGATTCACCTTGCGTAGCTGTGCGGGCGACGCCAGGTCCTGGACAACGATTGAAACGTTATCGAGACGTTCGGCAAATTCCGGTGGAAGACTGACAAGCGCCTGCTCGACCAGTTCTTCAAAATGCTTACGATCCAATACCGTTCACCTGGTCAGGAAAATGCCGGATAGATACGGCCATGGGGCCGTGACTTAAGCCTACCGTTCGTTGGGATGAATTGCTGCTCCGGACGCATAACGCTCAGCAAGCGCCTTCTTGCAGTCGGTGTCCTGATCGCGGCTGTAGGCTTTCTCCACGGTAAGGCTGCAGCGGTCCAGTGGAGGACGCACAACCTTGACCGCGCCAAAGCCGCCCTTGCGCTTTTCCAGCTCGTGGAATCCGCCCAGGTCGATCTCAACACCGAACACCTTATAGAGGCATCCGAAGTATGTTTTTCCCATCTCATCGTATGAGTAGATGTACTTGCATCCGGAGTTGAAGCAATTCGCGGGATAGATTACTTTTTCACAAAGTACGCCGCACTCGTTGCACTCCAACTCTTCAGAGAGTTCCAGAAGTAATGACAATTTGTACCTTTCTTCCTTTTTCGCGGCTCACCAGAGGTTCCAGCTGTTTGGCCCCCGTTTCCCGAACTTTCACGGCCGCACGTTTTTCAATCGGGTGTATTGTACTGCGTTTGTGCCGTTTTGAGCAAGGTTTTGCGGTTGTTTAAGGTTAAAAACAGGTTAAGTCTGCGGATTATATAGGTCGGCTCGCGGGTAGATATTAAGCGCCGGTTGCTGTTGATGCCGGCCCAAAACGCCGAAAAGCACAAGATCATGAGCAAAAGAGCCCTTGAAAAAATAATCTCCCGCGACGGGAATCCCGAGCCGTTTGACGCCGGCAGGATCCAGCGGGCCATATCCCGCGCCATGGATGCTGCCGGAGAACAGGACGGCGGCACCTCTCACGACCTGACCAAACAGGTGGTGGCGCGGCTTGAGGAGCGCTTCGATGGCGCTTCCCCCGGCGTGGAAGAGATACAGGATATTGTCGAGGATGTACTGATGTCGAGCCCGCTTAAGGAGACAGCCCGGACATATATGGCCTACAGGCACCGCCATGCCGAGATCCGTTCGGTCAGGCAGTTTCTGGGAGTCAGGGATGACCTGAAACTGCCCATAAACGCGCTGACGGTACTCAAGAAACGATATCTGATCAAGAATGATCAGGGACAGGTCGTCGAGACGCCCGGGCAATTGTTTAAGCGTGTCGCCAGACACGTAGCCGCGCCAGAAGCCGCATATGGCGACGATCCCGCGATTGCTGAAGAACGTTTTTATGAAATCATGGCGTCACGCGAGTTTCTACCCAACTCCCCCACCCTGATGAACGCGGGCACGCAGCTGGGTCTTCTCTCGGCTTGTTTCGTGCTGCCGGTCCCCGACTCCATCCCGGGTATCTTTGACGCCGTCAAGTATATGGCGATCATCCATCAGGCCGGAGGTGGCACGGGCTTTTCTTTCTCACACTTGCGGCCACGAGGTGACCTGGTGGGCACGACCCATGGTGTGGCTTCAGGCCCGGTAAGCTTCATGGGAGCTTTCGACAGCGCCACCGAGGTCGTGAAACAGGGCGGACGGCGCCGGGGCGCCAATATGGGCGTGCTGCGGGTCGACCACCCCGATATCCTCGATTTCATCGCCGCAAAACAGCAGGAAAACTTTCTTCACAACTTCAACATCTCCGTGGCGGTGACTGATGAGTTCATGGATGCGGTCCGGGAGGATGGCGAATATGGGCTGGTGAATCCGCGCTCCGGCATACAGACCGGATCGTTGAGAGCGCGGCCCGTGCTGGAAGCGATAGCATCAGCGGCCTGGGCGACCGGCGATCCCGGGCTGATATTCATAGACCGCATCAACGCGGTGAATCCGACCCCGCAACTGGGGCCGATGGAAACGACCAATCCCTGCGGCGAGCAGCCTCTGCTGCCGTACGAATCGTGCAACTTGGGATCCATCGATCTGTCGAAACTGGCCGGCGACGGCGACATGAACTGGCAACGACTGGGAGAACTGGTCGATATCGGCGTGCATTTTCTGGATAACGTCATCGACGCCAACCGCTTCCCGCTGGAACAGATAGGTGATATGACCAGAGGCAATCGCAAGATCGGGCTGGGTGTCATGGGTTTCGCCGAGGCACTGGTTCGGCTGGACTTGCGTTACAACTCGGAGGAGGCGCTTAAAAAAGCTTCCCAGATCATGGAGTTCATAGCGGAAAGGGCGGCGGCAAAATCGGCACAGATCGCCGAACGACGTGGCTCATTCCCCAATTTTCAGGGAAGCCTGTGGCAGCAACGCGGGTTTGCGGCGATGCGCAACGCAACCCTGACGACGATTGCGCCGACCGGGACGATCAGCGTCATCGCGGGAACCACCAGTGGGATCGAGCCACTGTTCGCCATCTCCTTCGTGCGGGATGTGATGGAGGGAACCCACATGATCGAGACCAACGCCGACTTCGAGAAGCAGGCGCACGAACGAGGCTTCTGGTCCGAGAAGCTGATGATGGAGATATCGAGGACCGGCAGCGTGCGGGATATCGACAGCGTGCCGGAAGATATCAGGGAGCTGTTCGTCACCGCCCTGGACATAACGCCTGCATGGCATGTCCGCATGCAGGCCGCCTTCCAGAAGCACGTCGATAATGCAGTCTCGAAAACGATCAATCTGCCGCACAGCGCCGGCATCGACGAAGTGCGCGAAGCCTTCCTGCTTGCCTGGGACTCCGGCTGCAAGGGGATAACCGTCTTTCGCTACGGCAGCAGGAAGCAACAGGTTCTTTATTTGAGCGGCGAGATCGAGGGAGAAGCGGGCGAGGGTCACGTGCGGGCCGGTCCCGAGTACGCCGGCGGATGCCCGGTAGTCGATTGCGAGATCTAAAAAAACAGGTACGTTCATTACTTCGCCCCATGATCGATCAAACAAGGATTTTCAGTCATATATGGCGAACATGACACAGGGCCCGGAGTGAATTTTCACCGGACCCGTTTCTTCGCCATGAGTACTCCAACAAAAACCGCTTCAGGCGGTAGCGAGCTTGTGGGGGGCCTGCCACGTTCCGGTTTGACGACGCGTTTTGCAGTCGCCAACCTGGGCGCGCTTGCGTTCGCGGCGGGCGGCACTATCCTCGCGCTGTCATGGATCGACGAACTTGCCGGCCTGGTATCCCTACCTGGTGCAATAATACTGGTCGCGTTTATCGCCATAATCCCCGGCTATCTCAACGTCTTTCTGCTGCTCAGCCTGCTCAGCTACAGACAGCCTCCCCTAAAGCTGGATGGAAACTTTCCGGCGGTATCGATTCTTATCGCTGCCCGCAACGAGGAGAAGAACCTGCCTGAGACATTTCGCGGACTGGCGGGTCAGGGTTACCCCGCCGAGATCGAAATCATCGTCATCGACGACGGTTCCACCGATGGGACTCTCAACTACCTGCGCTCTCTCCGCAAGCCATGCCTGGAAATAATCTCCATTCCCCACCAGGGAAAAGCGGCGGCGCTCAACGTGGGGCTTGATGCTGTCTCGCATCGTGTCCTGGTAACCATAGATGCCGACACTTTTCTCCACCCGCAGGCCCTGAGGCGCATTGTCGCGCGCCTAAATTCCACGCCGAACTGCGCGGCTGTCGCCGGGTCCGTCCTCGCGAAAAATTCGCGTGAGTCACACATCACCCGACTGCAGGAATGGGATTATTTTCTGGCCATAGGGGCGGTCAAGCGCCAGCAGAGCCTTTACCGCGGAACACTCGTGGCGCAGGGCTCTTTCAGCGCTTTCCGCACCGGCATCGTCAGATCGGCCCGCGGCTGGCCGAACCGTATCGGCGAGGATATCGTCCTCACATGGGCCCTGCTTCAGGAAGGGCATCGGGTCGTTCATGAACCTACCGCTATCGCTTTCACAAAAGTGCCAGCTAACTTCCGGGGCTTCTACAGACAACGTCAGCGCTGGGCCCGGGGTATGATAGAAGCACTTCGAAGCCATATAAGCATAGTCTGGAAGCAGCGTGGTTTCGCGGGGTTTTTCGTGACGATGGACCTGCTGTTCCCCGCGCTGGACCTTACCTTCACCGTGGCTTTCCTGCCGGGAGTCGTACTGGCGTTTTTCGGTTACTATCATATCGCCGGTCTTATGACCTTGCTGGTGCTCCCCCTTACGGCGTTGATCATCCTGGTCATGCTGCGTTACCAGAGAAGCGTATTCGAATTAATGGGGTTAAAAATAAGGCGAAATATCCTTGGATTCGTGGCCTACTTCCTTTTCTACCAGTTCATCGTTTCCCCGATTTGCGTGATCGGATACGGCCGGGAACTGCTCAATCTGGAGAAAAAATGGTAGCAATCTGCAACAGTTTTTCCTCATTTTTTCCTCCCGATTTGTGCCTTTTAGCATAATACCCTGCAAATAGACGTATTTTTTCTATTCCTTCCCTCTCACGGAACCCCATTCTTACCGAACCTAAGTACTCAAATTAGTTAAATCGATAATAAAGATGGGGGATTTCCCCGATAGGAACGCACCCTCACTCACGATATTCTCCAAAATACGATTAACGGCACATGGTTGCGCTGTGTTTTACCCGCGCAAAACCGGAATGAAAATAGTTTCGGAGCCATGAAAGAAGAACGGGAGCCAGTCCTGCGCTTCTAAAACCTGATCTGAAAGAAGGAGGTGTCACATGCAACTTACAAGGCAAGCAGATTACGCAATCAGGGCTTTACTGCATCTGTCGAGCGAAGAGTTTGGCAGTGTGGTGCAAACGAAGGAGATCGCATCCAGTGAAGGAATTCCTGAGAAGTACCTCCCGACGATCATGCGCACGCTGGCCCGGTCCGGTTTAGTGAGAACACTGCGCGGTAATCAGGGTGGTGTCCTCCTTGCACGCCTGCCTGAGGAAATCAACCTCAGAGAGGTTATCGAGGCTATAGAAGAGCCGATCGTGCTTAATCGTTGTCTGCGGGAAGACGGGGAATGCTCGCGGGAAGATTTCTGCCCGGTGCATCCTGTCTGGGACATGATCCAGCAGAATCTGATTGAACGGCTTGAATCAACTACTTTTGCAGACCTGACATCAGATCAAAATAACGGTGCGGGGTCTTCCAAGGGTTGGCAATTCGCGGAGTCTGAGCGGTCCAAGATAACCGCCTGAACTCCAACGCCTTCCAGGGCATGGGCTGAAGACAGAGGTATTGCTGTACATATGACGTGGATATTGCGTCGGGTCTAGAGCGGACGTTGCGAGCGATTATTGTCAGACCCGGCGACCATTGATCTTCTGCCTGGTGATCGAGCAAAATTTGAACGTGCATGCGAATTGCGTGCGCGTTCTTTTGTTTTTCTGACCTGTGCTATCGTCATCCTGGCCGCTTGGTAACTCGCGCACGTTTGCTGTACTATTGGCGCGTGCAAAAAGGAACGTCCAATCCGTGAAAGATTATTACCGAATCCTCGAAGTCCATCAGGAAGCGTCGCCGGATGTCATAGAGAGGGCGTACAAGGCGCTTGCCAGAAAATACCATCCCGACTCCTGTCCGCCGGAGCTGCGTGAAACGGCAACCCTCAAGATGCAGGAGATAAACGAGGCCCGTCATGTTTTGTCCGACCCGGCGCGACGCGCCGAATACGCCCGTGTCCGCCGCATGGATTTCTGGCGCATCTTCTGGCGCGAGGGGCTTACCGGCCTCTCTCGCAGGTGGCGCTAGACCTCAGGGCATAGGTGTGTCGGTCGGCTCTCCCCGCTCGGCGTATTTTGTATCAATCCTCTCCCTGATCTGTGCTGCGGTGAGACCCTCCTGCTTCCATTGGCTTAAGTCCGCGGCTTCGTCCAGGCAGGTCGTGCAGCTGGCGGCATGTTCGTCGTACGCGCCGGTTTTGCGGTCGTAGAAACAGTCTTTCAGACTGCGGTATTTCTCGGCATCCTGTTTGCAGCCGCAATAACAGGGGATGAATTGCATGATGTCCTGGTTTGCGGCCGCGATCCTGTATCCTTCCAGAGACTGCTCGGAGCGGTAGACGAACTCCGGAAAAGCAGGGTCGTTGCCGGCCGTGGAACTGCAGCCGGAGAAAAGGAGCGCCGCAAACGTGGCGACCGTTATCGCCACGATAAAACCAATTACCGTATAACTTTTTTTTGTCTGTATTTTTATGGTGCTCTTCATGGATCTCCGTCGGTTTGTCGGACTTCAGCAGGCTCCGCTCATGGGTAGATAAAAGAGAAAACCAAATCCGGCTGCTGCCATGAGAACAATCGCCCGCCTCGTCCACGCTCCACTCATCCTGACATCGCCCGCGGGGCGTGGGCCTTCCGCGAAAGACTTCTCCCATGGCTCCGCGCCCGCCACCTTCAGTGACAGAAAAAGTCCCGCGCCCAGCATGGTGAACTGTATCGCCTTGAGAGGCAGGCTGGTGAAATATACATTAGCGGGCGGCATATGACCCGACCAGTCTGTCAGCCTCGATTCGACCAATATGGTCTGCAGCGAGGGCAGGGCACCAGACCATAGATGCTGCAGGGCCAGAGACAGGAAAACTCCCAGTGTCAGAGGCAGCAAGGTGAAGCTTGCCCGGGCAAAGGCCGGCGACCAGCCGTGGCGTTCGACCCCGAGCCTGGAGATAAGGAGTTGCGCCGCCAGGACCAGACCGGCGAGGGCCGTGACGCCGGCCACGACCGTCAGGCGGTAGTTATAGCTGAAAACCGGTAATGCTGTCTGCTGGTATCGAGCAAAAAGGCTCGTCATACGCACCGAATCCGCCGCCATCAGGCCGAGCAGCAGCAGCGAGAGGGTGGCTTCGGGACGCCCGAACTCACGTGCCTGCGGTTTGCGCATCCCGCCCGGGGTAAACCGTGTGGTTATGCCTCCCGGAGCATGCACCTCGGTACAGGCGCCGCATAAATGACACTGGCTCGGCTGCCTTAAGCTTACCGTCGAAAGACCCACCGGGCAGGATTTCACAGCCTGACGATCCGAGCTGCCTTGAGGCCGGCTCCAGGAGAAGAACGAGTAGACCCTGGATATCATTCCGACCGGACACAGATAGCGGCAGAAAGTCCTGCCGCGATACATCAGGGATAGGCCGGCCGCCAGCAGAGTCATGGCGATGAGGATGATTCCGGTTGCGCCTGAGTTTGATTCCAGCCCCAGGGCAAGAAAAGCGATACCGAATGCGAAAACTGAAGCCGCTCCCAGCCAGGGTCCCGCTTTTCGGAAAAATGAAGGCGGCGCCGGTCTCTTCCCCACAAGCCTGCCGGCGGCATCGGCGGCCCCACCGAACGGACAGACGCCACACCATATCCTCCCGGCCAGAAGTAGCACGAAAGGAAGCAGGGGCCACCATAGACGCCATACCACTTCCGTGGCCAGGTTGCCCTCCCCCCTCTGACCCGGAGCAAAGGCGAAATAGATCAGTATTGCGAGCGCTACATAGAGCGGCCAGTGAAACAGCCCGGGATAAAGCCGCCATCGCAGCATTCTGCCGATGGCCCCGTACCGCCCCTGCTCCGCCGCCGGCTCAAAAGAGCCGGCGGTTACGCCGTGGATTTGTTGTTCCATTATTCAGTATAGTTAGCCCGCATCGACACACTGTTTGCCGCCGGGGCAGGATCATTGGAGTTCACTGTTACCTGGAACAGGTGCATGCCACCCATTCCCTTACCCATATGCATGGACACGGTCAGCATGGTGGTCTCGCCGGGAGCCAGAGTCGTGGAACCCACGACTGCCTGGGCGTCTCAGCAGCCCTCCAGTCTCTTTACCTCCAGCTGGCCGAGATCAAGCGGTCCGGTGCCGGTATTTTTAAGCTCGAACGCATGTTCAGCAAGATCGCCGGTCTTGACCGTTCCCGCATCGAAATATGTTTCACTGATTTTAAGTCGGCCTCCAGTGTCGCCCACCGTGGTCGCGTCAACGTTTGCGCTGTCCTCGCCACACCCGGCCGCGACGACCAGCATAAATAATACGACGCCCAACCCGAACAGAACCCTGCTGAAGAACAAAACCCTTCGCCGCAACCATCCATGATTTGCATCCAAAAACGTCATCTCCATTGACAGGCTCCCGGTAAATTGTAAACAGCCGCTAATGCGGACTTTATATTTATAATACCCATAAGGTCACACTTATATTGCTGATAGCGTTAAGAAAAGATTAAGCGGATGCACTTCACCAGGTAATACCTTATAATTCCTGTGTGATATCAAGCCGTATGAGATGTGCTCTGGGGGGCACTCTCTCCTTGCCGCATCCGTAATTTAACTTTCCCCGTCTGAGGAATTATGTCTTTAATCCGAAAAGATTTTCCAGGCAGACACGCGGTTATCCTGCTGATTATCGCCATCATGCTCTTGCTGATAGAACTAATAGACGAGCGTTTCATGGAAGCTCTCCCCTGGATCGATATCCTTTATGCCATCCCGATAATAACCGCCGCCGTCCTCTTAAGCCCGCTGGAGACAATAGGTGTGGGACTGCTGGCAACGATGCTGTGTCTGACTACCGAAATCGACTCTGCTGATGTTGAAGACTTTAACCTGTTGACCTCCGCCGCTGTCGGTATATTCGGATTGGTGGCCGCGGGAAAGGCCAGCCTGATACGCCGGATCATAAACAGGCTCAGGGCTTCAGGAGAAGCGCTGAACAACTCACCACTCGCGTATGCCGAGTTCAGGTTTCCCGGTTATGGGATAAACAACCACAACGAGACCTTCCGGCAATTCGTCGAAATGTCCGGTGGCAAGATGAACAAATCCCTGTTTGACTCACTCCCGGAAAATATCGCAAAGAGCATCGCCGCGATGATGGATGAATCGGTCGTGGAAAAAGGACGTGTCGATAGTGATGAATTTCTTCTGCCGACGGCTGAGGGCAAAAACAGCTTCTGGCGAACCAACTTCATTCCTATTCCGGTCGGCGGTAAAAAAACGCCGCGCTCAGTAGCCATGTTCGCTACTAACGTTACCGCTTCGGTACAGCGCGCGCATACTCATGTGGCGGCGCTCAAGATTAGCAGCGCCGTAATGTCCAGCCTGGATCTGGACAACACCATCCGGGTTGTGCTCGACAATATGGCTTACATTGCTGAGACGAGCTCCGCGGCCCTGTTCCTCTTCGAAGACGATCAGTGGGTAGGTACGGCCGGCTATGGAGACTATAACGATGAGCTGATCACGAGCATGCGTTTTCCTTACGAAGAGCTCGCTGCGGCGGTTGAAGCTGTCGAGAGCAAAAAGGCTTTGGCCGTTACCAGCCCCCGCGAGATTTCCCGCTCCTATCAGGAGATGTTCAACAAGCTGAACGCAGAATCATACCTGGTTGTGCCACTGGTATCCGGCAACCGGGCGATCGGATCGGTCTGGCTGAAGCATAGCGACAGCAAGCGGCGCTTCAGTGAGGAGCAGATCGAATTCGCGACTGCGATCGGCTCTCATGCCGCCCTGGCGATCGAGAATGCGACGATTTACGAGAACGAGCATTTCATCAGGAAGGCCATGGAGGCGATCGAGGCCATTTCCGAGGCAGGCCTCGTCTCTCTTGACCTGGAGGAAGTCCTGATGGAAATCGTCAACCGCACCCAGGATGTCATGAGAATGGATTCCGCCCTCATATTTCTGGTTGATAAAAAGAAGGAGTACCTGGTACCACGGGCGGTTACCGGAGCCATGCGCGAGTACGCATCACAGATCATGATCCCCGTTGGCAAGGGCATAGTCGGACGTACGTTCAAGGAGGGTGTGCCGATGAAAATCGACAACCTCACAAACGACGAGGATGAGGGCTCCTTTTTCGCCGAAACAGACATACATTCAGTGCTTACCGTGCCGCTGCGTATCGGTGGCAAGGTAGAGGGTGTACTTGAAATCGGCTGCAACCGGGAGAATGCGTTCTCGACAAGGGAATGGGGGCTCTTCCAGGTTCTGGCCGACCGTGCTTCGATGGCGGTGCAGAACTCCTGGTCGCATGAGGAGACGAAAAAAGAACTCGACAGGGTGAGACTCCTGCGCGACGTTGCCGCCGCCTGTGCCGAGTCCCAGGACATGAGGGCGATCGCCAAACATGCTCTGGAAGCCGTGGATGAAAAAATGGGGTGCTACCGCGCCAGCGTTTATTATCTTGACAAGGAGCGGAACACACTGATCAGCCTTGCCTTCATAGGACACTCGCCAAAAGTGATGGACGAATTCAAGGAATCACCCCTGGACAGGGGCACGCTTCTGACCCGGGCGGTGCTCGAACGGAGGATGATCACACATGAGGATGTCAACCTCGACAACGCGACAGAAGACGAGGGGTATATCCTCAAGGCGCTCGACATCGGCGATAACCGCCGCTGCACGCTGCCGCTCATCTACAAAAAAGAGGTCGTTGGCGGGATGGCGATGGTCTTCCCTGACAAGTACCCATTCAGGCACGGGGAGATACAGACAATCAAGGGAGTCGCGAACCAGCTTGCAGTGGCCATACACGGCAGCAGGCATCCCGTCGAGGGCTCCGGAGAGATACTAGAGAGCCAGTCCAGCCAGGAGCCCTAGCAGGGCCGCCAGTCTCCCCAGTTCCACCGAAGCACCCAGTACATCTCCTCCGATACCTCCAAAAAATCGCCGGGATACGACCAGCAGCAATATTGCCACGGCCAGAACCGCGCCCACGGAAAATAAAACCGCCTGGTAAGGCACGACCAAGACCATCGATGCCAGGGTGACCAGAGCGATCCCTATCCCCGTGAGGCCACGCCAGCCTTTCAGTGCGTCGGCGAAACTGCTGCCGCTTCCCTGATGTGAAGGCCGGCCGATGCTGCCGACCAACAACAGACATAGCCGGGCCGAAAGCTCGGCTGCCATTATTAATACCACCAGCTCAAAGCCCTGGCGCAAAGTTATTATCTCGACGATGGCCGCCCATGAAATCAGGTATGTCAGAAACAGAGTCCCGGCGGCGCCGATGCCCATGGTCGAGTCCTTGAGCACCTCGATCCTCCTTGCGGCATCACCGTGGACCATGAGGGCATCGCCCAGGTCCGCCAGCCCGTCCGAATGATGAAGACCGGTAAGCAGCAACGCCGCCGCGAGAACGAGAGCTGCGCTGACAGGGGCGCCGAACACTTGAGACGACCCCCATCCCGTCACCCCTTCCAGAGCCCCCAGGAACGCCGCAACAAACGGCAACAGGTAACTCGCACCCGCGACCTCTCCCATGCTGCCCGCACGTGCAAGGGGCATGATGGTGAAAAATCCGAAAGCGTTGCTTAAGTCTCGAAGCGGCCGCCACCTGCCGGACGTACCGGCTGCAACTGCTTTTTCCAGAGGATCACTTCCTCCCCCCACTTCGCCCGGATGACTCACGGCTTCGATCCTCCCGATTTGGCTGAAGTCCTGTTTTGTGTCAATGCCTGCCTCAGACTCTCGACGAGCGTATCCAGCTCCACTATCGCGCCCGGTTCTTCCGGCCGGGAAACGATGATTGTTCTTGCTGTCTCGGCGGCCGCCGCTTCGATCTTTTCCGGCAGGCCGCCTTCAATGCCCGAATCCTTGGTCAGCAGGGCGGATGCCCGGGCATGGCGGATACAGGCCCTGTTGAAATCAACGCTATATGGCGGGTAAGCGGCGATGATCTTCTCCGGTCCGATTCCCAGGCGTGAGCACTCATCCAGAGACTCCGGCACCGGCAGAACCCGGACAGTGAACTCCAGTCCCGCGTCCACGAATGGGGCGAGGTTTCGTGTGCCGATGGTAAGCAGGGACCTGCCTCCAGCTCCCGTGAGAATATCAACGGCTTCCTTCCATGTGCGCACAACCGAAACGCCGGACCCGAACTTTGGGCTTGGCGGCCGGCAATACCTCAAATATGGTAGATCGACAAAACCGGCGGCAAGGCGTGCCTCTTCACTTGCCTGAACCGCGAATGGATGCGAGCAATCGATGAAAGCGGACGCTCCGTGACTAGCCGCGCGGTCCGCCAATTGACGGGCGGATTTCCTGCCGGTCTCGGTATCGGCTCCCACCGCTCGCGTCTCACCCAGGGCTGTGGCTACACTGACGACCACACGATAGCCTTCCTGTTCGAGCCTGGTTACGGCACGGTGGGCTTCCGTGGTCCCGCCGATGAGATAGATGGTTTCCATTGTCATGAGTCTGTTTTGTGGCCCTTGTGATGCCTTTTGATCCTGGTGGAAAGTCAGGAGCTCATCCTTTCATAACCCCTTCGGGTAACCATCCGACCTGAGATGACTTCCGTGCTGGAATTGCCGACTATGACTATCGTTCGCATGTCGATCTTCTGTCGTGGAAGATCCACCAGGTTTATGATTGCCGACTCTTCGTCCGGCCCGCCTGCGTCCCTGACCCAGCCCGCCGGAGTGACTGCCGAGCGATAACGCAGCAACAGGGCGCATACTTCCTCAAAAAGAGGTTGCCGCTTCTTGCTGGTGGGATTGTAAAGACAAATCACCATGTCGGACACCGCGGCGGCTTCAGCGCGGCTTAAGACTACATCCCTTGGGGTGAGCAGGTCGCTCAGGCTGAGAATGATGTAATCGTTCATTAGTGGAGCGCCCAGCCTTGCCGCCGCTATCTGGGCCGCCGTCACACCGGGGACGATCGATACTTCGAAACCGTTAGCCGTCTCCAGCACCGGTCCCGCCATACCATAGACGCCCGGATCGCCACTCGATACCAGGACGACCTTCTTGCCTGCCGCCGCAAGGTCCAGGGCTTCGCGACAGCGCTTCATCTCCGCCCCCATGGACCCGTCGATATATTGCTTGCCGGGAAATATTTTCTTTAGTTGCGCGGTGTATGTGTGATAGCCGAGAACTACATCAGCGTCCTGCACGGCTTCTCTTGCCTGGGCAGTCAAGACCGACTCGGTACCCGCGCCGGTTCCGACCACCATGACCGTGCCGGCACCGGCAGCGGCATCCTTTTTTGCATCAGCTCCTCGCGTTTGCATACCCGCGGAAATCGCAAGCGCGACCGTGACCGGTCCGTGTTTTGTTTTTTCCAGGAGGAGGCTTGCATCATCGCCCGCTGCCAGCAACGCCGCAGGTTCACAAACCGCGGGAGTGCCGACTTTCGCATCCACAAAATCATTGCCGGGGCAACCCAGGGCCGTAAGGTCCTCAGCGGAATAAAATTTCATTCGGGCTCCAAGCTGCTTTGCTGCTTGCTCGAGACCGGCTTCGTCATTTTTTATATCGATGGACGAGAGCACACCGATGGCGCGCGGATCGATTCCGGCACCTGCGCAGGAATCCACGATCGCCGCCATGACTGCTTCGCTGCCGGTTCCCCGCTTACAACCGATGCCGGCCGTGACCTTGCGCGGAATCAGCCTTGCGGTCTTTACCTGGCCGTCAGCGGGATCCCCGTCAGGCTCCAGCAGGTGCGAGACCAGGAGCCTTCCTTCATATTCTGATGTATCGCCCCCGTAAGGAACCCAGCCGTAACCGTCGATACCGGGATCCTCGAACGCCTCGATGCAAACCGGCCGGCCGTCGACGAGCAGCGCGGTGACCCGTCGCAACTGTACCGGGTCGGCCACCTGCGCGTCCAGCCGCCTGGCGATGTCGTCAGGAGCAATCAGACCCTGCACGTCGCTGGAAGTGGTGATGGCTGCCTTGACTCCGAGAAAAGATGCGACTTCTTCCGCCAGGGCGTTCGCGCCGGCCGCGTGGCCGCCAAGAAGCGGAATAACATGACCGCCCTCTTCGTCGATGACTATCACAGCGGGATCATCCTGCTTGGATTTCAGATATGGCGCGAGTATGCGAAAGACTATGCCGGCCGCCATCACGCAGACGAGCGTATCACCCGCGTTGAACCTCTCCGGCAGCGCTTCGGCGATGTTGTCAAAGGGGTCGCAGTTACTGCAACCCATGCTGTGACAACCGGGAAGGTGAGCGATGCCGCCGAACTCATCCCTGAGCTTCAGCGCCAGCAGGGCTCCCCCGGCGGTCAGTGAGAAGTAGCTGATGGAGTGTGAACTTCCATCAGGGCCACCGCTGTCGGGGCGGGTCTTATTCCTTGATGCCTTCGCGATACCCATGAGAGAAGTTCTTGTCGTAGAGTTTTGATTTTTCACCGTCGTTTGACAGTGCGTCTCCCACCAGGATGATCGCCGTGCGGTCTATGCCAGCTTCAAGGAAGGCGTCCGCAAGTTGGCCCACGGTCGTGTTTACTCTTTTCTCCTTCTCCCAACTGGCATGCTGAACCGAGGCCGCTGGTGTTTCCGGAGGATAGTGTTCGAGGAGCATCTCCTGGACATCGCCCACCCTGCCGGCACTCAGGAATATGGCCATGGTGGCCTGGTGTTCGGCTAAAGATGAGATCGACTCGCGCTCCGGCACGGGTGTACGGCCGGAAGCTCTCGTGATAATGACCGTCTGGGATACTCCAGGCATCGTCAGTTCGTTCTGAAGCGCCGCCGCCGTGGCTCCCAGCGATGAGACGCCCGGGATGACTTCGAAGTCGATGCCCGCCTCGCTGAGCATTTTCATCTGTTCGCCGATCGTGCTGAAGACAGCCGGATCTCCACTATGCATGCGCACGACGCGCTGCCCCCGCTTTGCCCGGTCGATCATCACTTTTGCGATATAGTCCAGACAAAGTGGAGCGCTGTCTATCTGCTCCGCCTTCCGGCTGCAGAGTTTCAGCATCTCCGTATTTATCAGGGAGCCCGCGTAAATGACAACGTCTGCCTGTTCGAGCAGGCGTTTTCCCTTGACCGTCAGCAGCTCCGGGTCGCCGGGACCGGCGCCAATAAAATAAACCAGGTTATCGTTTTTGTTTTTAGCCAATGTTCAACACTCCTGTCTTTGCTCTTGCCTTCGCCTCTGTTTACTTAGCCTGTTACATGTTGCTTCATAGTGTCAAGAATGACGTTCCGGATACCTGCAAACAGGTTTATATATCCCCTGTCCCGCCCGGATTAATCCATACCACGGAAAAATATGGCAGATCGGGAATCGTCTTGCGATCCAGCCGCTGGATAATCCTCTCTTTTGGACCGCCGAGCTCCAGAGCGGCCCTGGATCGTTCCCAGGCACCTGCTTCTTCCATCAGGTCAAGTGACTCCGCTGAAAGAGAGCGCGGCTTTATGATGACGATGGATGCATCCATCGTCAGCGCGGCTTTAAGCGCCTCATGGTCAAAACCGGTGACGACAACCGTAGGCACATCACCCGCGGCCAGGGGACTTCCCACTGCCGCCGCCATGGCGCTCATCGCCGAAACACCACTGACGACTTCGACCCGTCCGGGAAACCTCTCTGCCAGATATCCAAAAGTGCTGTAAAAAAGGGGGTCACCCAGGGCCAGGCAGGCGACATCGTTGCCGCCGGATGCCGCCTCGACAAGCGCCTGTGCCGCAGCCTTGTGGGCAGTCTCAAGACGCTTCTTGTCACGGGTCATCGGCATGATGAGCGGCAGAAGCCTGATGCCGCCGGACAGGTGTTGCCTCACCGTTTCCAGGGCCCGGCTTGCTGCTCCTTCACGCTGTACCGGATATGCTACGATCGAAGAGCGGCGAATCACTTCCACCGCCCTGAGAGTAACCAGGCCGGGATCACCGGGACCCACCCCGACTCCGTACAAGACACCAAGATTTTCAGTTCCGGTCATTGGTCACCGTTCATTTGCTGTGGAAGTACATCCAACCTGATTAGGTTCATGCGACTGTTTGTTGAAAAATGCAACTATAAACCAGAAACTACCTGCAGTCACTAGCAATATTGCTCAAATGCCTGAACGAGTTGATAAGCAAAGCTTATCAACTCGTATCTTTGTCACCAGTAAAGATGATAACTGGATTGTATTCCACCCAGTGTTGCGACTCTCCGCGGGCGATAGATACCCTGGTCGCCTGACGGTTAAGCAGGCCGGAACCGGCGAAAGCTTTATGCGCAGCCGCTTTCGTCTTTTCCAGCAGAGCCGTGACAACGATTCGTCCGCCTGGATTGAGAGCATCCAGGACAGCCCGGAAAATCTCATCCAGCCTGCCGTCGTTGCCGCCTATGATAACGAGGTCCGGCCTGGGAATATCAGCCAGCGCGTCCGGCGCCGATGCATTTACGGTCTGCACCTTGGCACCGAACCTGACCGCGTTTTCACTGACGAGGGCACAGGCCTGGGGATTCTTGTCGATTGAGAAAACCATGGCGCCGGGCTCCAGAAGAGAACACTCGATTCCATAGGAACCGGTTCCGGCGCCTATGTCCCAGATGACCCGGCGGTCTTTCGGCCGTGCCTTGGACAGTAAAACCGCCCGCACTTCACTTTTTGAAAGCGGGATGCCCTCCCGCCGCAACCATAGATCGTCGGCAATGCCCGGCGCGGTGGCATCGATGTCGGGCTGTGCCTGCTCGCGCGCCTTTTGAGTATTTCCGGACGGCAGCACTAGCAACAGTGAATTTCCGGGATATGTGCCGTGGGCGGTTTGGGCCAGCGTGCCCTGAAAAATATTTTCCCCGTCCATGCCCAGATCGGAGCCCACCGCGGCGGCGCAATCATTCATCTTCTCAAGCAACTGCCTGGCCAGATCCTGGGGCGAGTTATCCTTGTCACAGAAGAAAAGCGTGGGCATGACCCGTGACACAGTATCAATGAAAGCGTCGCGCCCGTGCAGACTGATGAGCGTCCAGTCCTGCCAGGGTATCCCAAGACGCGCGGCCAGCAGCTGCATCGAAGATATGCCCGGTGTGACGCGGATATCGTCTTTGAAATATTCCATGAGGAAGGGCATTATGCTGTAGCAGCCCGGGTCGCCGCTGGCCAGCACACAGACATCACCCTTTTTGAGCTTCTCCGCGATGAAAGCACGGATAGCGTCCAGATCGGCGCTTATGACGTGGGTTTCAGCATTGTCCGGCGCCAGCTTGAGCAGACGCCTGCCGCCGGTGAAGTAATGGCAGCTGTCTATGATGCGTCTGGCTTGCCAGGTAAGAAGCTCCCGCGTACCGGGACCGGCGCCCACGACGTGCAGGATATTATTCGAACCCATGAGCAGCCCGCTTCGTCATGTTGATTTTAATCGATGTCACTTACCGGTCATTTCGTAATCCATCTGTTTCCCGTCATATATCCCTGTTATGGATGCAGGACGCGACTGAAGCTTCTATGAGCGGCCGACAATACCGCCGCGTCTGTCAGTCAAAAAAACTTCGACGTTCATTTTGAACTCTTGCCCGACAACGGCGGCGACCCGTCGCGCCGCCTCATCCAGAACAGCTTCAGCAGAGTCCGCCTTGAGCCTTTTGAGCGCCGCCTCGGTTGTCGGCATAAGCTCGAGCGCTCTCGCCCGACGGCGACTCCATCCCATTGCAACCGCGCAATCAGCCAATACGTCCAGCGGCATCGAAGAACTGCGCGAGTGGGTGTTGAACTCTCCCCTCGCCAGCTTGGCAAGCTTGGACGCATGCCCGAGCAAAACCACGCGGGTAAATCCCCGCTCCCGGGCAGCATTGAGCATCATGCCTGCAAAATTGCCCATCTGGACGACCTGGAGCGGATCGAAACCATACTTCAGGGCGGCCCGCTCTCCCTTGGCGCCGGGCACGAGCACGGGAGCTTTCACGCCGCCGGCGCGGGCGACGTCGAGTTGTGGCAGCAGTGATTCCTGGTATGCGGCGCTCGACCACGGCTCCACGCGGCCGGTCGTGCCCAGGATACTGATGCCGCCCTCTATACCAAGTTTAGGGTTAAATGTCCGCGCTGCGATCTCTTCTCCCATGGGGACGGATATGGTCACCTCGGCGCCACGAAAAAGAACGCGCCGCGCCTCCTGGCGTATATGCTTCAGCGGTACCGGATTGATGGCCGCCTTGCCCGCCTTGACCGCCAGGCCGTCGAGTGTCACCCGGCCCACGCCTTCGGCTCCATCGACGAGCACACGGCCGTCCAGCCTCGGCGTCACACACGCGAACAGCTGGATGCCGTTCGTCACATCCGGGTCGTCACCGGCGTCCTTGACCACGGAACATACGCCCTCGGCATGCATAGTCACGAGAAATAGTGTCACCTGGCCGTTCGGCAGGGTAATCTCCACGGAGCCCCTGGTCTCACGGTCCCCCAGCTTTCCTCCCCTTCTTTCGCAGGGGACATAGCCGGTGGCGACTGTCAGGGCGGCGGCCCTTGTCGCCGCCTGGGCGCAGGCTCCGGTTGTGAATCCGGATCTCATATGACCTCTTCCCCGATCCCGGAAAACCTGGCTGGATCGGGAATCATGCCCAGCTCGCCGCTCTCGAGCATTTCCTCCAGCCGGCGGCGGGCCATTCCGACAGTCAGCGGCATCTCGGAGATATCCGGAAACACGTCGAACAGATACGAAATACGCGGCAGCCGCAGGTGACATCTCTCGATGATCTCCTGGTCGCTGAAAACCTCCCGCAACCCTCCCTGCACCGCCACTCGCCCCGACCTCAGCAGACAGACACGTTGCGCGTAAAGGGGCACCAGGTCGACGTCGTGCGTCGCCATGACGATAGTCATGCCCTGCCGGTTGAGGTCGAGCAGCAGACGCATAAGACGCTTTTCCCCCATGGGATCGAGGCTGGCCGTGGGCTCGTCGAGCACGAGCACTTGTGGTTCCATTGCCAGCACGCCGGCGATGGAGAGCCTTTTTTTCTGGCCGTAACTCAAGTGATGGATGGGCCGGTCCAGCAGGTCGGTGATCGCAACCTGCTCTGCGGCCTTCTCAACACGCCGCCCGATCTCATTATCGTCGAGACCCAGGTTCCGTGGACCGTAACCGATATCATCCCGGACTGTCGGCGCAAATATCTGATCGTTCGGATCCTGGAAGACGAAGCCGACCAACCGGTTGACCTCGTCGAAGCTCTTGCGGTTTAATTCAATGTCTGCGATCCTTACGCTCCCGCACTGGGCGTTCAGCAAACCATTAAGGTGCTTGAGAAGGGTCGACTTGCCCGAGCCGTTGGCGCCCATGATCGCCAGGAACGATCCTTCGGATACATGCAGCGATACCCCTTCGAGCGCCCTGGTCCCACCAGGATACGTAAATCCGAGATTGTCGATGAAGATCAAGCAGCCACCCCCATGGCAAGCAGCCCCAAGGCGCATATGAACAATGCGGCACAAATCCCGGCAAGAATATCAATTCGCCCGAAACGGGGCAGCGCTCCATTTACAACCGGCCCGGATCCGCGACAGCGCATCGCCTCGGAAGAGCGGAGACCACGGTCATAGACCCGCAGAAAGAGGGAGCCGCCCAGAAGGCGACTACTCGCCAGCCCGGTGCGAGCCGAGGACCAGCCGAGCCTCACCTGCTGAGCGCCGCGCATTCTGGAAAACTCACCGTGTATATCAAATAGATAACGATAGGTAAGTTGTGTGATTTCGATAAACGTTGCGGGAGCTCTGAACCACCTCAGTGCCTGACAGAGACGGTTGAGCGGCGTGGTCACTCCAAGGACGACGATGATGAGGCCACCGGCGATAATTCGAAGGGAAACGTAAAGTCCGTGGAAGAGCCCCTGCAAATGCAGATCGAAGGGTCCCAGTGATGCAAAGACCTCTCCCCCTTTGAACACGGTCTGCGAAATTACGGCAAAAATCGCAAAAGACGCAGGAAAGGCAATCATCAGAAGCTGTCGGCGATAGGGGATACGTCCGGCGATCATTAAGATAGCCATGGCGAGGGCGATCACTCCGGAAACACGGTATGAAGCCCCGATAAGGTTGACCACAAGAAGACCTGCGACGCTTCCAATCTTTACCCTGGGATCTATCCGTGAAAGAAAACTGTCTCCCCAGGCGTAGCCATCGCCGTTTTTGGAAATAGCTGTCATTTTATATAAGTGAAATATATATGCGGGGATACGTTATAACGTATCCCCGCTTTTTTTGCCATTAACAGAATCATCTACGCCATTTCCTTGCTACCGCTGCCCGGAAAAAGGGTCCGCCAGTAATACCCCGCGGCGAAACCTCCAACAGCGCCTCCAGAGAGAAAGAAGAAGAGCAGCAAGTCGCCATCTATCTTCCAGGGCAGGACTTGGGACTCCTCAACTCCAGCTTTCTCGGCCAAAGGCGTCGCGGCCCCCTCGGTAACATCTCCTTCCCATCTTGATTCAGTGAAAAGTACGGCGGCCACGAATACTCCGGCAACCATTAATACCAATACCCATCGCCTCATGGCCGTACCACCGCACCCTCCAGCAACTCAGCACGCTGGTTGGCGATGTAGACGACAACACCTGCGGTGAACAGTGCCTCTGCGATCGCGAGTGGCACCTGGGTCGGTAAGAAGGAGGCAAATGCAGCACCCCAGACGTTCAGTACCGCCTCATCCCCGTGCAATGCCAGGGCGATCTGAAACGAGGTGATGCCGTAAGTGACAAGATCCCCGATGAGCCCGGCCAGGCCGGCCGAAAAGCCAAGTCCAAGACCAGCTCGGCGGGAGACTCTGAAAACCGCAAAAGCGGAAAAGGAACCGCCGACCGCCATTGCAATCACATTGGCGCCCCAGCTGGTTATGCCACCATGGGCGAAAAAGAGAGCCTGGAGAAATAACGCTACCGACCCCAGCACAGTACCCGTAAGCGGTCCCAGCAATATGGCGGCCATGGGGGTTCCACAGGGATGGGAGACTGTTCCCAGACCTGGGACAGGGAGAGGTATAAGCGATATCAGGAACACAAAAGCGCCCATCAGACCGATCAGAGGCCTTAATTCCGGGTTTATGGCCAGGCGGCGCTTGAGGCCAACCAGACCTGCACCCACAAAGCCCACCGCCGGCACGTACCACGCTGCCGCCTGCTGCGCGGGAATAAGCCCTTCAGGTATATGCATGGAAAATCCTTTCTACTTTTCAGACAATTGCTGACAAATGAAAAACCCTTCATCCTGTAAGCCGGACAAAGGGTTATCTATGGAAATGCCGTCATAATCCTGCCCCCTTCTCGCGAAGGTTCTCGGAATCCTGGTCAGGGGCGGGTTTTCTGGCTTGTGAAAAACCGGTACGACAGACAAATATCCTGTCAGTACACGGTTCTCACTAACAGTAGCGGGACTGCGCCGGTCTTGCACCGGACTTGCCCCAATTAAGCTTCCATTAAAGAACCGGAAGCCCCACTGACCTTGCTTTGAGCATCGGAGTATATATAAATGAAATTTTTTTATCAACAAGTTCAAATCATCACTTGACAATAGTTGATTTTTTATTATTGCGTTTGTCACTAACCTTGTACGCTCATCCTCAGCAGGGCGTTCACGATCGCCACGGCGATACTGCTGCCTCCACGGTTTCCGGGTATTGTTATGAATGGAAGACCGGAATCCGCCAGTTGGTCCTTGCTCTCGGCTGCACCGACAAAACCCACCGGTACGCCGACGACCAGCGCCGGCCGGACCCCTTCCTCCCTGGCGAGCCGCAGCAGCTCAAAAAGGGCTGTGGGAGCGTTGCCAACGGCGACAATCGCGCCGTCCAGAGCAGAGCCGCTATCCTTTTTGACCTTCAAGGAAGAGTCTCTGCCCCCGCCGGAGCCGCCCGCGGGCTTTTGCGCCGCCAGCCTCATGGCCGCGGCTCCGCGGGTCAAGCCTTCCCGCCGCGACATAAGTGCCGCCTCCGGCTCCGCCACCAGACAGGATACGCCGATGCCACGAATGCTAGCGGTAGGCCTTATGCCCACTGCCACCATGTTGACGTCACAATATATATTTGTTTCCTCGGCCAGGGCGGCGACGCCGGACGCAATGGCTCCATGCGAAAATTTCACGGCGCGCGACAGGGACGGGTCTCCGGTTGTATGCACGATGCGGCGCACCACCTGGTACTCGGGATCTTCGGGATCTTCGGGCTCCAGAAGACTGTCTATTATTTCGAAGCTCTCGACTTCGATCGGATGCCTGGCGATCGACACAGGGTTTTTGCACTCGCCGGCGTCACCGCCACAACCGGATCCCAGCAACGCGGCAAGCACGTCCACGGCGTCACCGTCATTATTTTGCTCATCGTTTGCTTTTTTACCGGCGTCTGAGCGCTCAAGCGCGCGCCGCGCCAGCACTTCCACCAGCAACTCGTCGGCGCCGAGCGAATCGGCGAGCACAAACGTGGTCCCGGGCAGCTCCCGCCGCAAACGGTCGAGCTCCTGGGGGATGTCTTTCTTTAAATGATTTCCTTCGTAAAGAAAATATGGCACTACAACGACGTGCCTCGCGCCCGCCTGCGCCAGTTCGTGACAGCAGTCATCCAGCGTCGGCTTGTTGAACTGCAACGACGCGGCCAGCACCGGCATCTGGAGCCGGACCGCCAGGCGGTCCGCTACCCAGTTTAAAAGGTCGAGTGCTTCCGGTGCCCGGCTGCCGTGACCGATGACGACGATGCCGTATCCTCCATCGTTATAAAATCCTGGATCAACTGACAGCACTGGGAGCCACTCCTTTCACACCGGCGCACGCATCTATAAAATGAGCAGCCGCATTTTCATTTCCACCAAAATGTATATGGACATAGGAAGCCAGAAGAGCGCCTGAGCTGTAGCCCTGTGCCCTTCCACCCGGCTCACCGGATGAAAAACATTCATAGGCAAGTTTGTCTTCCTGCCAGTCGATCGCCGACCAGTGAAACTCATGCCCACGCACACGGTCTCCGGCGCCCAGAAGCAGGTTGTCACTACGGGCCGCAGCCTCGACATAACCCAGGGCCTGGCGGCGTCCGGTCATACGAGCGGCCAGCGGTATGGCTCCGGCCATCATGTGCCGCCTGCCGTCGATATCCACTTCGCGGCCGAGGTAAACCAGACCGCCGCATTCGGCATAAGTGGGCAGACCTTCCTTAACCGCCGCCGTGACGAAAGCGCGCATGGCAGTGTTGGCCTCGATCCGTGCCGCGAACATTTCCGGAAAACCGCCACCCAGATAGAGACCGTCGCAAACAGGCAGCTGACCGTCATTTATGGGACTGAAGTAGAGTAGCTCGGCGCCGGCCTCCTCCAGGGCTTCCAGGCTGTCAACATAATAGAAAGAAAAGGCCGCATCACGCGCGACTGCGATACGAACGCGCGGTTTTTTCGCCGATCTTGATAAGTCATTTACGTCGCCGGCCGCTGGCCGCTCCCCGGATTCGCTGGGCGCACCGGCCGAATGACCGGCCATTGCATCCTCAGCCGTAGACAGGGAGAGCAACGCGTCGAGGTCCACGTTATCGCTGACGTGATCGATTATCCTTGCCAGGACTTCACCGTCCGCATCACGCTCCCCGGCTGGAACCAGCCCCAGGTGACGTGAGGGCATGGTAATATCGTCGCGTCGCGGCAATTCGCCATACACAGCGACTCCGGCCTCACGGGCTGCATCCTCAACGATACGCGCGTGACTGGCGCTGCCCACATTGTTTAAGATCGCTCCGGCGATCTTCAGTTCCGGGTCAAATGAAGCGAAGCCGGACAGGACCGGCGCCAGGCTGCGTGCCTGGCGCTGACAATCGACAACAAGAACGACCTCGCCGCCGAGCAACCCCGCAACTTCGGCCGTGCTCCCCTCGTTGCCCGCGCCCGTGCGCCCGTCAAAGAGTCCCATGACGCCCTCTACCACGCTCACATCAGCTCCCTCGGAGCCTCTGGAGTAAATCGAGCGAACCACATCCGGGGAAGTCAGCCAGGTGTCGAGATTACGGCAGGGAACTCCTGAAGCCATGGAATGATAGCCCGGATCGATATA
Organism: Thermoleophilia bacterium; assembly: GCA_041660545.1. GTDB lineage: Bacteria > Actinomycetota > Thermoleophilia > BMS3ABIN01 > BMS3ABIN01 > JBAZWE01. The sequence continues at coordinate 6,672 of JBAZWE010000012.1, read as the reverse complement.
ATCCGGACCGATCTTGAAAGGCGCCACCCTCAGCCCGCGATTCCTCAACGCGCCCATGATGCCGGTCGCTATCGTGGTCTTGCCCACACCGCTGGAGACGCCGGCTATTATAAGAGGGCGCTTCACCTGACAGCTTTCCTGATGGCGTCCACAAGTTGATAATTCTCCCGCTCGGAACGAACAGCGACACGGATATACCTGCTGGCCAGGCCCGCGAACGACCTGCAGTCCCGCACCAGGATACCCTTGATTGCCAGACGCGCTGTCAACTCATCGGAGCTCGTTCCTGTAAGGCGGCATAGAAGAAAATTGGCTTCCGATGGTAACGGCTCGACTCCCGGCACCCCGGAAAGATCATCAAACAGGCGCGCCCGCGCTTTTGCGGTCTCGCGCCTCGTCCTTGACATATAATCCCAGTCGGTAAGAGTGGCCTTTCCCGCAGCGCGGGCAAAAGCGTTGACGTTCCACGGTGGTATCCTCTTTCTCATAACCGCTGTGAATCGCGCCGTTGCCGCCAGGCAACCCAAGCGGAGCCCGGCGAGCGCGTGCGATTTGGTGAAGGAACGGACCACATAAAGCCCAGGCGTCGCGCCGAATGAAAGTATGGATTCCTCGTGTCCCGCAAAATCGATGAAAGCCTCGTCCACTACCAGACCGGCGCCGGCGCCGCGGCATTTACGCCAGAGAGCGGCCACCTCGTCCAGCGGAACCAGATAGCCGGTGGGGTTGTTGGGGTTGCACAGGAATATAAGGTCGTAACCCGACGGTTGTATCTGCGCGACATCAAGGGCAAAAGCATCCTGTTCGAGAAGCTGAAAAGAATCACAGTCGGCCCCGGCCGCCTCACATGCATTACGATATTCCGAGAAGGTGGGTTCGATGACAAGCACGCGCCGAGGCTCCAGCACCACGGCCAGCCAGTAGATTATCTCGATACTGCCATTCCCCAGGACTACCTCATCGGGAAAGACACCGAGGTGATCCGCGACCGTGGCAAGAAGCCCGGCGCAATCTTCCTCGGGATAATAAGCGATCTCACTGGTGGCGGCCCTGACCGCGGCCAGCGCGTCAGGCGACGGCCCTAAAAGATTGATGCTGGCGCTGAAATCCAGCAACTCTTCCTTGGGAATCCCAAACCGCCGCTGCGCCTCCATCCGCCGCCCCCCATGCGCGGGCGCACTTTCCACCTCAATAATTTTTCGAGTCACGTTTTTAATATCTTCACCCATAAATTGATAAATCCCCGATTGTGTCAGATAGCAGGTTTACCCTGCGGCCGGGCAGGATTGTTTCCCGCAGCGACCCTTCTATTCGCGCGCAAAAAGTACGCAAAAAGAAAAGAGTAAGCGCGCGAATCGGGGGAGCAAGGGAAACAATCCTGCCCGGCCGCCGCACCACATCAGCCAAAACGCAAACAGGATTTATCAATACTCCGTCCCTTCGCGTGCCTTGACCCCACTATGATAAGGATGCTTGATCTCTTTCATTTCAGTGACATAATCACAGACATCCTGCAGTTCCCGAGGCGCATACCTGCCGGTCAGCACCAGCTCCAGCGATGGTGTCTTGTTTTTCACCAGTTCGATCAGTTCCTCCAGCGACACCTGCCCGTTCTTGACCACATGCGTGATCTCGTCGAGCACGATCAGGTCATGCTCCCCGCGGGTGACCAGCTCGCGGGCAATCTCCCAGCCACGCTCGACCGTCTGTCCGCTCTCTTCGACCATGCGCTTCTCTTCCTGGGTGGCAAAACGCGACGCGCCGAACTGGCGAATGGTCAGCGGACCACCCATTTTCTCGGCGAAGACCATCTCGCCGGTCTTGAGCTTTGTTCTTTTCAAAAACTGGACCACTGCTACCTTGCGATCGCGCCCCAGAGCGCGCAGCGCCAGTCCAAGAGCGGCCGTAGTCTTCCCCTTGCCGTCTCCGGTATACAGATGGACGAGGCCCTGCCTCCGGGTCTGTTCCCAGATGACCCGGGCCAGTTTGTCGTGATCCTTAAAATCATTCTTTCCCGTCATCTTCTTCCCATCCATATGAGCAACCGGCGCACAAGCACACCCACGCTCATCGCCATCGCGGCCGACAGATACATCAGCCTCGCGGCCCGCATGATATCCTCGCGTTCCGGCTGTCTGAGGCCGGGGCCGAGCACGGGTTTTTCAACGTTCGTCCCACCATATCTGTCCGCTCCACCCAGTCTCACCCCCAACGATCCGGCGAACGCACCCTCGCAGACACCCGCGTTGGGGCTTTCATGTTCGCGCCCATCGCCAAGTGAGACCTTGAAAACCCGGACCGCGTCGCCACCTGTAACCAGACTTGCCGCGGCGACCGCCAATAACGTCAGCCTGGCGGGAAGATAGCCCGCGATATCGTCCAAGCGCGCCGCCGCCCAGCCAAAATCCCTGTAACGCACGTTCCTGTACCCGACCATCGAGTCGAGCGTGTTCACCATCTTGTATGCCAGCGCCAGTGGAGCGCCTCCCGCAATAGCATAAAAAAGCGGCGCCACAACCCCGTCGTTGGTGTTCTCGGCCACGCTCTCGACCGTCGCGCGGACGACCCCGTCCTCGTCAAGCCCGGCCGTGTCACGACCGACGATGCGTGATACCGCCGCGCGACCGTCATCGATGTCCCGCGCCAGTGACCGCTCGACCTCACCGGCGGCGTCGTATAGAGATCTGCCCGCAAGCGCTGTTGAAAGCAGCGCTATCTCGGCCACGCCGCGTAACGGAGCCGGCGTGAATCTCAGCGCCGTCCTGGTCGCCATGTACGTGACAACCGGCAAAACCATAGCCACCACGACACCTGCGGCGCGCTGGGCGTACACACCGCCCCCCCTTCCGGGAACCACGCTCTCGGCCTGTTCAACTGCCTTGCCCATCCAGCAGACCGGATGGTATTTCCCGGGCGGCTCGCCGAACAACATATCCAGCGTGAAGGCGAACCAGAGCCTCGTGTCCACTCCTGAAAGGGAAACTTCGCCCACCCTTATGCTGGCCCCTCAGTCAAGGCCCGCTATCTGGTAGATACGTTTCATATCCAGCGTCTGTCTCAGTTCGCGCGCCAGACGATCGTATTCATGCTCCTTGATGAGCCCCCGGTCCATCATGGGAAGCTCCGCCGGACAGCCAAAGTAAGAAAGCAGCCCGGCCAGCACATCATCGCTGTCAAAAAAACCATGCAGGTAGCTGCCCATGACGAGGCCATCGGCGCTCACGGCTCCGTCAGGGCCGAAGTTTGTTTCCAGCAGAGGTTCGGCTTTTGGCCCCAGGGTGGATCGGCCCATGTGTATCTCATAGCCAGTGACCTCGGCGCCCTGCGGAAGCAGCGCGCTTGTGCCACTGACCTCACCGGCCGCCTGCCGTGTCTCTTTTTCATTATCAAAGACCGTCTCGATATCGATGAGCCCCAGGGCCTTGACGCTGCCGGCGCTGGAATCGATGCCATGAGGGTCATGTATCTTTCCGCCCAGCATCTGGAAGCCACCGCAGATGCCGATGACCGGCGTGCCCCCCTGAGACTTGCGTATAATCTCCGCTGCCATGCCGTTCGACCAGAGAAATCTCAGGTCGGAGATAGTGCTTTTCGTGCCAGGGATGACGATAAGGTCGGCGTCCGCGAGCCCCGCCGGCTGCTCCGCATAATCGCAGTCAAAACCGGGGCAGGCCTTGATGGAATCAAAATCGGTGAAGTTGGACATGCGCGGCAGCCTGATGACGCGGACCTTGACTCTCTTGCCATTGCCGGAAGCCGTGGCGCGCACGTCAGAGGGCCAGAGTGCCTGTGCGGTCAGAGTCGCGGCCTTGTGGTCATCCCCCGCCAGGGGACTCTTTGAATCCGAAAGCGCCACCGAGTCCTCTTCCTCGATGCGCAGATCCCTTATATATGGGACCACGCCAAGCACCGGACGCTGACAGCGCGATTCCAGAAAATCGAGTCCTGGCTCCAGGATGGAGCGATCCCCCCTGAACTTGTTGATAATGAGGCCCTCGACGCGCTCCCGTTCTTTTTCCTGAAGCAGCTCCATCGTGCCCACCAGCGAGGCAAAGACGCCGCCTCTTTCGATGTCGCCGATGAGCAACACGGGAGCATCGGCCATCTCGGCCACCATCATGTTGGCGATATCGTGGCCGCGGAAATTGACTTCGGCGGGGCTGCCCGCGCCTTCGATGATGACTACCTGAAACTCGCGGCGCAGGCGCTCTAGCGAATCCGATACCGCGTCCAGCAGGCTCAGCTTGAAATCGTGATAGGTCTGCGCCGTCATGGTACCGACCGGACGCCCATGGACGATTATTTGCGAACCTGTATCACTTGTGGGTTTGAGTAGCACCGGGTTCATGTCGATCCGCGGCTCGATGCCGGCCGCCTCCGCCTGAACCACCTGCGCCCGTCCCATCTCGCCGCCGTCGACGCTGGCAAAAGAGTTGAGTGACATGTTCTGGGACTTGAAGGGAGCCACCGAATAACCGTCCTGGGCCATGATGCGCGCCAACCCCGCGACCAGCAGCGTCTTTCCCGCGTGAGATGCGGTTCCCTGAAGCATTATTGTCCGGGCGAGTCCCATCTTATTTCACCTTCAGGGGTATCCCCGACACACAGAGGTACACTTCCTGAGCCGCCGATGCCAGTTTCTGGTTGGCGCGGCCGGCCACGTCGCGGAAAGTACGGGCAAGGCTGTTATCCGGCACGATGCCCATGCCCACTTCGTTGCTCACCACGATGACGCGCCCGTTACCACTCGAGCACACCTCGACCATCCGGTCCATTTCATGGTCCACGGCCCACCTCATCCGTTCGGTGCTGGCGATGCCCTGGCTCAGAAGGACGTTGGATATGTAAACAGTCAGGCAATCGACAAGAATAGTGCCTTTATAGGTGGCAAGTGCGTCTTCGACCACGCCGGGCAGGTCCTCCGGCGCCTCGATGGTCTCCCAACCGTCCGGCCGGCGCTGACGGTGACTGGCGATGCGCTGTGCCATCTCATCGTCTCCAGCCCTGGCGGTAGCCACATATGTGACTGCCCCGCCGCGATCGCGAGCCATTTTTTCCGCAAGACCGCTCTTGCCGCTCCTGGCTCCACCAGTTACAAAAATCATGACTTCCCTCTGTAAACGTACATTGAAATAAACTCCGGGAGCCTCTGGGGATTTGCCGCAGCGACCCTCTATTCGCGCCCACAAAACTTGTACCGGCATGAAGGCGACTTGCGCGAATCGCGGGAGCAAGGGCAATCCCCAGAGGCTCCCACCGGACGAAAAAAGCCCTCTTCCGTAGGAAGCGGGCTAAAAAATGGACGAATTTTTTACCCTAGCCACTCCTTCCGCGAAGAGTTTCTTGGACTAGAGCCTGCGGGCAGGTTTCCTGGCTCCTGGATTTGCGCTTTGCCGCCGCCTTCCCGGGTATTAGCCCAGTGGCTCACTCCCTGGGGAGCGTCTGCGTCAAAGCTACCAGTTACAGTGGCGGGACCGCGCCGGCGTTTCACCGGCTTCCCTTGGACGCCCCAATGGGCGACCCACAGGCTGAAGCTTGTATGTGTATGACTTAGGAAGTATACGGGGCAGGTCCGGGTTTTTCAAGGACCGGATCAGGCCCTAAGTACTCGCCTCCGGGATGGATTCGTCGAAATCAACGTGCAACATGCCCTTACGTATGGCGTAACGCACCAGTTCAGCGCGTTTGTGCAGGTTGAGCTTCTCCATGATGTTGGCCTTGTGAGTCTCGACCGTCTTGACGCTGATGAATAATGACTCGGCGATCTCCCGATTCGTATATCCCTCGGCCACCAGGGTCAGGATCTCCCTTTCACGCTCGGTCAGGGTATCGTAACTTAACGTAGGCTCACGGCCGTTCTTGAGCTTGTCCAGATAGTCCTCGACAACCATCTTTGCGGCCGAAGGATAGAGGAAGCAGTCGCCCCGGTTCACAACGTGGATAGCGTTGACCAGATCGCTGTCAGCGGCCTTTTTCAAAACATAGCCCGCGGCTCCAGCCTGCAGTACCTGAAAAAGATACTCTTCGTTGTCATGCATGGTCAGAACAAGAACCTTGACGTCCGGATTGCGCTTCTTGATCTGCTTGGTCGCCTCCATGCCGTTCATTACCGGCATACCGATGTCCATCAACACGATATCGGGTTTGAGTTCCTGGACTTTTTGCACTGCCTCGCGGCCGTCGCAGGCCTCCCCTACGATGTCGATATCCTTTTCCTCAGACAGCAGTTTCGCCAGACCTGCGCGCAGAATCGTATGATCGTCAGCCAGCAGTATCCGTATTTTGCTCACCAGATGCCCTCCTCGGTTTTTAGCGGTACTTCGATAAATATGGTGGAACCTTCACCGGGACGCGACTCGAACTCGAGGGAGCCCCCCACCAGTTCAATCCTTTCCTTCATGCCATGGAGTCCCAGCCCACTGCCCTTTTCGTCCGAAAGCATGACAGTCTGGGGCTCGAAGCCCTTGCCGTTATCCTCAATTACTCCCTGAACGACACTTTCCCTGCGACGGAGCGTAACACGGCATTTGGTCGCTTCGGAATGCCTGGCGATATTGGTCAGCGCCTCCTGCACGACCCGATAAAGCACCGTCTCCATCTCGGGCGACAGTCTCTGGATCATCGCCAGAAGCTGCACGTCCACGGGGATACCCGTGTTCTCGGTAAATTCCT
>JBAZWE010000011.1:25837-36969 GCA_041660545.1 Thermoleophilia bacterium | reverse complement strand
AGCGCCGACGACGCGCTCGACAAGGGCGTCATCGAATTCAGGGCCGACAGCATGGACTCCCTGCTCCAGCAGGTCAACGGATATACGACCCGGGCCAAGGGGATCACCATCAACACCGAAGAGGCCGGCACCACCGAGGCGGGAATGAGCTTCAAGGAGAGCCTGCTGCACATCATCCTCAACCCCAACGTCGCTTACGTCCTCTTCATCTTCGGGTTACTGGCGCTGGCTTACGAGTTTGTCCACCCAGGAATCGGCGTGGGCGCCATCAGCGGCATCATCGCTTTGCTGATATCCCTTTATGCCATGTATGTGCTTCCTGTCAATATCGCGGGGCTGGTGCTGATCGTATTCGGAGTGGCGCTGCTGGGAGCGGACCTGTACATAACCAGTCACGGCGCCCTCAGTATCGGCGGTATCGTCAGCTTGATCATCGGATCGTTCTTCCTCTTCGACTCATCCGCCCCCTTCCTGCGAGTCTCATGGGCGCTGAATATCGCTTTGGCGCTGCTTACAGCGGCTTTCTTCCTTCTGGCCGCCAAAAAAGTCATACAGGCACGGCGGCAACCGGAAAAGACCGGCAAGAATGCAATGGTCGGCGAGGTCGGGTATTCCCGCAGCCGTCTGGACCCGCTGGGACAGGTGTTCGTCCACGGCGAGATCTGGAGCGCCGAGGCGCCGGAGGGTATGACTATCGAAAAGGGGGAAGAAGTAGAGGTGACGGACGTGCGTGGGTTGATGCTCAAGGTTAAGAAGACTGTGTAGAAGCGAAATATCTTATTTTCAAGTCTAGCAGGGAGGTCTGCGATGGGCGCCGTTGTCGGTGTGCTTCTGGGAATATTGGGCGTGTTTGTTTTAATCGTGCTTCTTTCGGCCATCCGTATCGCGCGGGAATACGAGCGGGGCGTGGTCTTCCGCCTCGGGCGCCTCATCGGACAGAAAGGGCCGGGCCTGTTTCTGCTGATCCCGTTTGTGGACCGCATGATCAAGGTAGACCAGCGCATTGTCACCATGAGTGTGCCGCCGCAGGAGATAATCACCAGGGACAACGTGCCCGCCAAGGTCAACGCCGTTGTCTACTTCCGAGTGATGGAACCCAACAAGGCCATCGTGGAGGTCGAGGACTATATCGTCGCCACTTCGCAGATCGCCCAGACCACGCTACGCAGCACCCTTGGTCAGGCGGATCTGGACCACCTGCTGGCAGAGCGCGACAAGATCAACCTGCAGCTGCAGAAGATAATCGACGAGCAGACGGCGCCATGGGGCATCAAGGTTGTCACGGTCGAGGTCAAGGACGTAGAGATTCCGCAGACGATGCAGAGGGCCATGGCCCGGCAGGCCGAGGCCGAACGCGAGCGGCGCGCCAAGATCATCGCCGCCGAGGGCGAGTACCAGGCCTCCGAGAAGCTGGCACAGGCCGCGACCGTCATCGCCGCCGAGCCGGTGACGTTGCAGTTGCGCTATCTGCAGACCCTTGCTGAAATAGCGTCGGAGCACAACTCGACTACCATCTTCCCCATACCAATAGACCTGATCAAAGCTTTCATGGGGAAAGCAGGTTGATCGTTTCCAGACTCCTGCCAGAATCGACCGTGCTGAGCCTTGGATGACGACCCCCTGACAGGCGGCCGCATAGAATCCGGGGACCCGGCGGTCGCCGGTTCGAACATGGAAGGGATGCCTGGGGCCATAATGCCCGAGCCACCGAAAAAACAGGGCATGCCACACGTCCCCTGGTCGGTGCCGGATATCTTTGCCATCATCGGGCTCGTACTCGTATTCGGGGTGATCATCTTCACGGCTTTCGGCGCCGTGGCCGGCCTCGTTTACTACACCGTTTTCGGCTCAGAGCCCGAGAAGCTGTTCATGGATTCACCCTTTGTGAATGCATTGATGTGGTTCGTACAGTGGGCTGTCACGCTGGGTGTGGCCTTCACATACATGAAGATTCGCGGATACCAGCTGAGCCTGAACATCCTGGGCTTCCGCCGCACGCGCCTCTGGACGGCGATCTGGCTCACTATCGTCGTCAGGATACTCGCCGGCATCGCCGAGGCGATCTACTCCAATTATGTGACTCCGGAGCAAACCTCGGTGACCGACATGTTCGGACTGTCGGTGGCAAGTTACATCCTGACGATGATACTGGTCGCGGTGCTTACGCCCGTTGTTGAGGAATTGTTTTTTCGTGGTATTATTCACCAGGGGCTGGAGCAGCGGCTGGGTTTTTTCCCCGGGGCGATCATCTCTTCCGCCATCTTCGCGCTGGCTCACATCGACCCCACATTGTATATACCCATATTCATCCTGGGATTCGGGTTCGCATACCTGATGCACAGGACAAGATCCCTCTGGCCCGGCATCGCCGGCCACTTTCTCGTCAACGCGCTGGCTGTGACTCTTCAGTTCCTGGATCCGGGCGGCGGTTGAGGCACATCGGCCCCTTTTTTCCTCGTCTTTCAGCCAACTCGGGCTGTCTGGATTCGAGCGCCCGGCCCTGCCGGATTGCACATTGAAACACCCGGGTTTTTCCCGTTTGTATTTCCGTCGTCTATTCAATATAGTAAGCACCGAAAATCGAGGTCGACGGATTGCATTCCAGAAGAGTCTTAACAGCACGTTGCACATATAAAGCCTGCGATAAAAGGCGGGACGTGCAAAGACTTCTTTCAATGTTCAGGGAGAACTTTCAAGGGGAAAGCTTGAACCACCTGCTGTCCGGGAAAAAGTCAGGCACACGTTACCGGAGCCTGGCTTGACTACTGATTATAGTTATAGCTATCTCTCCATAGCATTCATGACCCTGCTGGACGTGGTATTCGTGCTGGGGCTGTTAGGCGTATCCCGGCTCATCCAGCGGCGTCATATCTACCCGGAGAAAATCACCCCGTATGAGTGCGGTATTCCGCCGATCGGCGACAGCCGCGCGCCCTTTGCCGTCCGGTACTACATCTTCGCTCTTCTGTTCGTCGTCTTCGACGTGGAGGCGGTCTTCCTCTATCCCTGGGCCATGGTCTTCCGCAGCCTGGGCATGACCGGATATGTCGAGATGATGATATTCATAACCGTCCTGCTTCTGGGCCTGATCTACGCCTGGGGCAAGGGTGCGCTGGAATGGGTCTGACATGTCTTTAATCGAGAAATTCGAACATCCCAACATCCTCACCACGACGACCGACAGGCTTTTCAACTGGGCGCGTGCGAACTCGCTCTGGCCTTTCACATACGGTCTCGCGTGCTGCGCCATCGAGATGATGGCTTCGACGATGCCACGGCACGACATGGCGCGTTTCGGCATGGAGGTCTTCAGGGCCTCCCCCCGGCAGGCGGACGTCATGATCGTTTCGGGCACGATCACCGACAAGATGGCGCCGATCATCACGCATCTGCACCATCAGATGTCGGAACCCCGCTGGACTATCGCCATGGGAGCCTGTGCCTGTAGCGGCGGCATGTTCTGGGATTCATACAATGTGGTCCAGGGAGTCGATCTTCTGATACCGGTAGATGTTTATATCCCCGGTTGCCCACCCCGGCCCGAAGCCCTGATTTATGGAATGCAGCAGCTGCAGCAGAAGGTCCGGCAGGATACACAGGTAGGCAAGTTCAGCAAGATGTCTGACAATCCTCTCGGCGACTATATGAAGATAAAACCCGAAAGCGGCGGCAAGAGTTGACGGCGGAGGTCCTCAAGCTGACCGCACCCGAGGTGCTTGAACATGCCAGGGAACTCCTGGGTAAACTCGCGCTGGATCTCATCATCTCGGACTGGCATGTGGTTATCGAGGTCGGGCCGGAAGACCTTCCCGAAGCCGCCCTTCGCCTGCGTGACGATAAAAAACTTTCCTGCAAGTACTTGAGCACGATCATCGGCGTCGACTATGAAGAATGGATGGAGACGCTTTATATGCTGCGCTCACAGGACCATTCGGTGCCGGTGCGTCTGCGCGTCAAACTGAACCGTGAACAGCCCGAAGTGCCATCGGTCGCATATATCTGGAGCGGCGCCAACTGGCATGAGCGCGAAGCCTACGATTTTTTCGGTATCCAGTTTCAGGGCCATCCGGACTTAAGGCACATCCTTACCCGGGAAGACCTGGACAGCTTCCCTTTAAGAAAAGACGCACGGCCGCATCGCAAGCGGCGGCGTTCGGGACAGGTGACCGGTATCGAAGAACCTGTGCGCCTCCCCGGTGAACCCGACAAGAGGGAACGCTCATGAGCGCGGCCGGAGAAATCACGGGCCAGGACCGCTCGATACTGCATCTGGAAGAGATGGTCCTCAATATGGGACCGCAGCACCCCTCGACTCACGGTGTGCTCCGCTTGGTGCTGCACTTGGACGGCGAGATGCTCATCAGCGTCGACCCCGTTCTGGGATACTTGCACCGCGGCTTCGAGAAGCTGGCCGAGAACCGCACCTATCTGCAATATCTGGCAATGATAAGCCGCCTGGATTACCTTTCCGGCATCTTCATGGAGTGGTCCTATGTGCGTAGCGTCGAAGCCCTCATGGATATCGAGGTGCCGAAGCGCGCGGAATATATCCGCGTCATCATAGGCGAGCTCAACCGCATCATCAGCCATCATGTCGCCATCGGCGATTTCATGCTCAACCTGGGCGCCGTGACTCCCTTCTTCTGGGTCTTCCGCGACCGCGAGGATGTCATGGACATGCTGGAGATGGTGACCGGCCAGCGCATGATGTACAACTTCATGCGCGTCGGCGGCGTCCGCTGGGACCTGCCCGACGCCTTCGAGACGGATTGCCGCAAATTCCTCAAGGAATTCCCCGGCAGGATAGACGAGTACGAGCAGCTCATAACTGAAAACGAGATATTCCTCTCCCGCACCCTGGGGATGGGCATCATAAAGCCATACGAGGCGCTCGATTACGGCATCTCCGGCCCCAACGCACGCGCGGCCGGGGTCGACTGGGACTTAAGGCGCGAGGTCGGCTACTCCGTCTATCCCGAATTTGATTTCGACGTTCCGCTGGGACTGCACGGCGACTGTTTCGACCGTTACAAGTGCCGCATCGAGGAGATGCGCCAGTCCGTCAGGATCGTGGAACAGGCGCTCGACTCACTCTGCGGTGGTCCCGTTAACCTGAAACTGCCGCCGATGTTGCGGCCGCCCGCCGGCGACTTGTACCGCGCCGTCGAATCGCCGCGCGGCGAGTTCGGCGTGTACCTGGTTTCCAGGGGCGGCTTGAGGCCCTGGCGCCTGAAGCTGCGGGATCCCACCTTCTCGGCCATCTCCATGATTCCCAAGCTGACGCCCGGCTACAAGATAGCCGACGTGGTTGCCATCTGCGGCAGCCTCGACCTCCTTATGGGAGGTGTGGACCGTTGAGCAGTATCTCTGATTTCCTGACGAATTTCCTGCCCGGGTTCGCTATCGCCCTGGGTGTCATCGCCGCCAGCGCCGTCGTCTTTCCATTCGCGATGCGGCGGCTTTGGGGCTTCATCTGCGACCGCCTGGGTCCAAACCGCGTCGGCCCCCAGGGGCTGCTTCAGCCTTTTGCCGACGGCCTCAAGCTGTTTATCAAGGAAGATATCACTCCGGCTCAGGCTAACCGGCTGCTGTTCCTGCTGGCGCCCGCGGTTGCGCTTACAACGCCGATGCTCATGCAGATGGTCATCCCTTTCAGCGAAGACTACACCATGGTCGACCTCAACATAGGGTTGATCTACGTAGTTGCCGTGGGCGCATTCAGCGTACTCGGCATCCTCATCGCCGGCTGGGCCTCCAACAACAAATATTCCCTGGTCGGCGGCTTGAGAGCCGCGGCGCAGATGATCTCTTATGAGATTCCCCTGATCCTGACCATCATCATCGTGGCGCTGCTTACCGGTTCTCTCAGCCTCAACAAGGTCGTGGCCGCCCAGGATTCAGTATGGTTCGCTCTCGTTCAGCCGCTTGGTTTCATTATTTATGTGATCGCCGGCGTCGCCGAACTCAACCGGACGCCTTTCGATCTGCCGGAGGCGGAATCGGAGCTTGTCAGCGGCTATAACACCGAGTACGGCGGTTTCCGCTACGCTTTCTTCGCCGCCCTGATCGAGTGGGGCAACGTGACCGTGTGGGCCATGGCGGGTTCTACCCTTTTCCTCGGAGGCTGGCGCGGCCCATTCTTCGGCAGCCCCTTCTGGCTGGCGTTGAAGGTCTTTATCATGGCCCTGGTCATCATCTGGTTTTTCACCACCTTCCCGCGCCTGCAGATAGATCAGCTGATGTCATTCGCCTGGAAGATATTGATACCCTTGAGCCTCTTAAACCTTGCGGCCACTGGGCTCTTCATTGTCCTCTGGCCGGATAATTTCCTGCTCCCGACGGCAATACTCAGCTGGTCCTGCATAGCCCTGTTCATCCTGTTCTTCCCGGGCGCGGTCAAAAAGGTCCTCATGCGCAAGCGCCTGAAACTCCTGGCTGAGAAAAAGCTGACCGCCCTTATTACCGGAACGGGCAGGGGCGGGATCAGATCGTGAGGAGAACTCTTTAGATGCTGGGTCTCATTAAAGGCATGCATGCGACGATAAGCCATCTTCTTACCAAGAAGGTGACGGTGCAGTATCCCGAGGAACGACGGCAGTTGCCGGAGCGCTCACGCGGACTTTTGCGTATGCGGCTCAAGAACGACGCCGTCGAGCCACGCTGCATTTCCTGTACGCTTTGCGAACAGATATGCCCTTCGGTGGCCATCAGGATCGCATACGATTATAAACAGGCCGATAATGTCTGGAAGCTGGACGCGGGCGCCGGCACGATGCTCTCCTATTTCAACCGGGGCGAGCAGGCTGTCGTCATCGAGAAGTGGCCCGGGGGCAATGGTGCCGCCAACATCAAATCCGGGGACAGCTGCCTGGCCGGCTCGTTTATCGATTCCGAGCGCCTGACGCCACTGGCTCTCTCCGGGGTCGCCGGCCGCACGGGAGTCTGGCTGAGCCAGATTTTCGGCGTCGCCACTTTTTATGATTCACTGGGGCCGGGTACGCCATCGCTTGAACCCGCACCAGATGTGCCTCAACACTGGTCGACGGTCGAGGGATGCCCTTCGATCCTGCTGGCCAATCACGGCGTCACAGATCCGGACAGCATCGATGCATACAGCGGCACGGGAGGTTACCAGGCCATCAGCAAGTCGCTGACTCAGATGAGTCCGGAAGAGGTCGTGGAAGAGATAACCATAAGCGGACTACGCGGACGGGGCGGCGGCGGTTACGCGACCGGCGGTAAATGGAAACTCTGTAGTGACGCGGACGCAGCGCAAAAATATGTTATCTGCAACGCCGAAGAAGGCGATCCCGGCTCATTCAAGGACCGTTCGATCCTGGAGAATAACCCGCATGCGGTCATCGAGGGCATGATCATCGCCGGTTACGCGGCCGGCGCAAGCCAGGGCATCATCTATATCAACGCCGGGAACTCTCTGGCGCTGGCGCGGACCCGGCGCGCGGTAGACCAAGCACGGGACCGTGGCCTGCTGGACGATGAGATACCCGGCACAGGATTCACTTTTTCAATCCGGGTCAACGCCATTCCCGGCGCTTTTATCGGTGGCGAGGAGACCGCGGCGATCGCCACGCTCGAAGGCAAACGGCCGATGCCGAAAGTGCGGCCTCCCTGGCCGGCTGCCGGGCAGGGTCTGCACGGGATGCCAACGCTGGTGGAGAACGTCGAGACCCTGGCGACAGCGCCCTGGATCATCAATAACGGCGCCCGCGCCTTCGGGAAGATCGGCGCTCCACACGCACCCGGCACTAAACTTTTCAGCCTGACAGGAGCGGTCGGCAAGCCCGGCCTCTACGAGGCCCCGCTCGATATCACTTTAAAGAAACTGGTCGAGGACGAAGCCGGCGGCTTTGCCGGTGACATCAAGGGCGCCCTGGTAGGTTCCACCGGTGGCGGTTTCCTCTCACCCGGTCTTTTTGACATTCCGCTCGATTATGATTCGCTGGCCGAGACCGGTGGCGACTTGAGCTCCGGCGCCATCGAACTGCTCGGCAATGACACCTGTATCGTGGACCGGGTACGGGAATGCCTTGCGTTCTCAGTTGCGCAGTCATGCGGAAAGTGCGTACCATGCCGGCTGGGCACACGTCGGCTGCTGGATATCATGGACAGGTTCTGCGACGGCGACAGCTCAGAGATAGATCTGGACCTTGCCGCCGATCTGGCGCTGGACATACAGGCCGGCGCACTATGCGGCCTGGGGCGGGGATCAGTGAGACCTCTGCTGACCGGTCTGAAATTTTACAAGGAAGAATTTACCAGCCATACCGGCAGGGATCGAAGCTGTGCGGCTGGAAAGTGCGCGGCTAAATGAAAAGCGGAGACAGATGAGAGAACGTATCGAGACAATGCCACCGACCAGGCAACCGGCAGGTTCGCTGGTCACACTTTCAATAAACGGACAGGAAGTCAAAGCCCGCGAGGGTGAAACGATCCTCGAGGCGGCAAAGTCTCTCAAGATAAAGATACCGCACCTGTGCATACTGAAGGAGCTTGAGCCTTACGGAGGCTGCCGCGTATGCGTCGTCGAAGTCGAAGGCAGGGACCGGCCTGTGCCGTCCTGCGCCACTTTCGTCGAGGAGGGCATGGAGGTAACAACAGATTCGGAAAAGTTGCACAGGCTTCGGAAAACCTACCTGGAGCTGCTGCTCTCCGATCACAACGCCTATTGCGTGCCTCCCTGCAAGTACGGCTGCCCCACCCAGGTTGACGCACCCGCCTTCATCGGACTCATTTCGGACGGTAATTACGACGAGGCCCAGCGGGTTCTTAAGGAAAACCTGCCTTTCCCCGCCATAGTAGGGCGCATCTGTCCTCATCCGTGTGAATCACAGTGCCGCCGGTCGGAGGTCGAGGAACCTGTCTCCATAAGGGTTTCCCACAGGTTCGTGGGCGACATCGCCATTGAAAAAGGTTTTCATCCGGAAGAACCCGCCGAGCCCAGCGGTAAACGTGTGGTTGTTATTGGCGCCGGGCCGGCCGGACTTGCCAATGCTTATTACCTCGCCCTTAAGGGGCATGCGGTCACCATCCTTGAAGCCCTGCCGGAACCTGGCGGCATGCTCAGATACGGTATCCCGGAATACAGGCTGCCCAAGAGGGTGCTGGACGCCGAACTGAAGCCTCTCTGGGATATGGGGGTAGAGCTTAAAACCCGCCAGTGCCTGGGACCGGACTGCTCAATAGACAGTCTGCTGGGTGAAGAGGGTTTCGACGCGGTATTCCTTGGCATCGGGGCCCATGAGAGCATGTCGATGGGTATCGAACACGAGGAGCTTGCCGGTGTCATCCCCGTCGTCGATTATCTGCGTGAGGTTACCCTGGGTAACCCGCCCGAGATCGGAGACAGGGTGGCGGTCATCGGTGGCGGTTTTTCCGCCATGGACGCCGCCCGGGTATCAAAGCGGCTGGGCGCGAAAGAAGTCACCGTTATATACCGCCGCACCGAGAAGGAGATGCCCGCCCATGAAATCGAGGTACGTGACGCGAAGGATGAGGGCATCAAGTTCCTCTTCCTGGCCGCGCCGGTAAAGGTTGAAGGCGACGGCCGCGCCACCGGCGTCATACTTCAGAAGATGGAGCTGGGAGAACCAGACGAAAGCGGGCGGCGGCGGCCGGAGCCGGTACAGGGTTCCGAATATCTGATGGAACTCGATACGATCATTCCGGCTATCGGTCAAAAGCCGAAGCTGACCTACATCGACAAAGATGGCAAATCCGATTGTATCTTCCTGGATGAGGACACGGGTGTGCAATGCACTCGCCGTCAGACGATCGTCGTAAACCCAAAGACTTTTCAGACCGACCGGCAGCCGGTCTTCGCCGGTGGCGACGCGGTCACCGGCGCGGCGACGGTAGTCCAGGCTATCAACGCCGGCAAACATGCCGCCCGGGCGATGGACGCCTGGTTGCGCGGTGAGAACATGGCCATGTACGAGGCTTCCCTGCCTCAGATGGAGCAGCCGCCGATGATCGCGATTCCGGCATGGCGGCCGGAGAAAGAAGAGCGGCAGCTGACTCATTCGGTCGGCGCCGAGGAGCGCGGGGACAACTTCCGCGAAGTCGAGATGGGATTTTCTGAGAACGCGGTCATGAGCGAAAGCCGCCGCTGCCTGCAATGCATCTGTGAGGGTGTGGAAACCTGCAAGCTCAGGCGCTACAGCGTCGACCACGACCTGCTCAAGCATGAGGGCAACCGTTTTGCCGGCAGGCAGCATATCTATGGCCGTGACACGAGGCATCCCTTCATCCAGCGAGACCCGAACCGCTGCATTAACTGCGGCCGCTGTGTGAGTGTCTGTAAATATTTAACAGGATCGGGTGTTTATGAGCTGATCCGCCGGGGAGACGACACTATCGCCAGCACCGCGTTCGACATGCCGTTGTCGGAAACCGATTGCGTCTCATGTGGCCGCTGCGCCAGCAATTGTCCGACCGGCGCCCTCTTTATGAGGGAGCGGGAGTTAAGCGACTGGCATCTTGACACCACACGATGTATATTTTGCGCCGACTGCGTCGAGGTCTGCCCGTCAGACGCCCTGGCAACCACGCCCACATTCGAGCTGGCGGCTTACGAGCGCGGCGATCTCCATTGCAACCTGCTGGAGCGCGCCCGCGGGGATGACCTCAATGCAAGTAATCCGGGCGAGGCCGATCGCGCACCAGAACCAGAGCAAGTGCCGGCAGCTGAGTCACAAAGCCCGCTATCAGATATGCCTGACACGGCCGGGGAGGAAAAATCCGGTGACTGAGTTCAGCCAGTTATCTTTTTTGATCATATCCGCATTCACCATAGCATCCGCGTTATGCGTGGTGCTGTTTAAGAACCTGATATACAGCGCCCTGTCGATGATCGGCAGCTTCCTCGGCGTGGCCGGTATCTATATTCTTCTTCACGCCGAGCTTGTAGCCGCGGCACAGGTACTCATCTACGTCGGCGCGATCTCCGTGCTCGTCATTTTCGCCATCATGCTCACCGGTCACAGAACCGGTGATATCAGCGTGTTTTTCCACAAGCAGGCCTGGATAGCGGCGCCGATATGCGCCGTCGCCGCTGCCGCGCTGATCGCGATAATGGCTAGAGCCGATTTTAATTCGAGCAGCATCAGCCAGAA